>JAFMSB010000003.1 GCA_017353815.1 Methylocapsa sp.
GTGCACCGCGCGTTCGGCACCGCCCGGTCCTTCGATCACAATCGCAACATTGCGCGCCATGATCATGAGGTCGCCCTCGCTGTTGCGCGCGACATTCCGGTTGCGAATCCGCACGACGCCGTCGAAACTGGATTCGATGAAGGATTGATCGGCGATTTGCGCCGCCCCGCCGATATGGAAGGTGCGCATCGTGAGCTGAGTCCCGGGCTCGCCGATCGATTGGGCAGCGATTACGCCCACGGCCTCACCCATGTTGACCGGTGTCCCGCGGGCCAAATCCCGCCCATAGCATTTGCAGCAGACTCCATTCTTGGCCTCGCAGGTCAAAACGGAGCGAATCTTGATTTCCTGGATTCCGGCGGCGTTGATCCGCTCGATATGCATCTCCTCAATCATCTCGCCGGCCGCAACGATAACTTTGCCGTCGCCATCCCGCAGATCCTCGGCTGCCGTGCGGCCAAGGATGCGCGCGACGAGCGAAGCAACGACCTGACCAGCGTCGATTATCGCGCGCATGCGGATTCCGCTTTTGGATCCGCAATCCCTCTCGGTGATGATCGAATCCTGGGCGACGTCAACGAGCCGGCGCGTTAAATAACCCGAGTTCGCGGTCTTCAAGGCGGTATCGGCGAGGCCCTTGCGCGCGCCATGGGTCGAGTTGAAATACTCGAGGACGCTCAGTCCTTCCTTGAAATTTGATATGATTGGGCTCTCGATAATTTCGCCCGAGGGCTTGGCCATGAGCCCGCGCATCGCGGCAAGCTGCTTCATCTGCGTCGGCGATCCGCGCGCGCCCGAATGCGACATCATGTAAATCGAATTCAAGGGCTTGTCGCGGCCGCTTGCGTCCTTCTGGACCGTCGAGATTCGCGACATCATCTCCTCGGCAAGCTTATCCGAGCATTTGGCCCAGGCATCGACGACTTTGTTGTATTTTTCCCCTTGGGTGATGTAGCCGTCGTTGTATTGCTGCTCATATTCCTTGGCAAGCGCGCTCGTCTCGGCGATAATGCGCGGCTTCGACTCCGGCACGACCATGTCGTCTTTGCCGAAGGAAATTCCCGCCTTGAAGGCTTCCTGGAAGCCCAAAGCCATTATCCGGTCGCAGAAGATGACCGTTTCCTTCTGCCCGCAATTGCGGTAGACGATATCGATCATGCTGGAGATTTCTTTTTTCGTCATAAGCTTGTTTACGACGTCGAAAGGGATCTTTTCGCTGCGCGGCAGAAGCTGGCCCAGCATCATCCGTCCTGGCGTGGTCTCATAAATTTTCGCCACACGTTTGCCATTGGCATCATATCCCCACGCCCTGCCCTTGATACGGCTGTGCAGGGTAACGACCTTGGCATGCAAAGCGTGATCGATTTCTCCCATGCTCGCAAACAGCATGCCCTGTCCCGGCTCGCCATCGCGCATCATGGAAAGGTAGTAGAGGCCAAGCACGATATCTTGCGATGGCACAATAATCGGCTGGCCATTGGCCGGGTGCAGGATGTTATTCGTCGACATCATGAGCACCCGCGCTTCGAGCTGCGCCTCGATAGAGAGCGGCACATGGACCGCCATCTGGTCGCCGTCGAAATCAGCGTTGAACGCGGCGCAGACGAGCGGATGCAGCTGAATGGCCTTGCCCTCAATCAATTTGGGTTCGAACGCCTGAACGCCAAGGCGGTGGAGCGTCGGCGCCCTGTTCAACAGGACCGGATGCTCGCGGATCACCTCGTCGAGAATATCCCAGACCTCGGGCTTTTCCTTCTCGACAAGCTTCTTGGCTTGCTTGACGGTTGCCGAAAGGCCTTTCGCATCGAGCCGCGAATAAATAAAGGGCTTGAAGAGCTCAAGCGCCATCTTTTTCGGCAGGCCGCATTGATGCAATTTGAGATCGGGCCCCACCACGATGACTGAACGGCCGGAATAGTCGACTCGCTTGCCAAGCAGATTCTGCCGGAACCGGCCCTGCTTTCCCTTGAGCATATCGGCGAGCGATTTGAGCGGCCTCTTGTTGGCGCCGGTGATGACTCGGCCGCGCCGTCCGTTGTCGAAGAGCGCGTCGACCGCCTCCTGCAGCATGCGCTTCTCGTTGCGCACGATGATATCGGGCGCGCGCAGCTCGATGAGCCGCTTCAGCCGGTTGTTGCGGTTGATCACGCGCCGGTAGAGGTCATTGAGGTCGGAGGTGGCAAACCGGCCCGCATCGAGCGGAACGAGTGGCCGAAGGTCCGGCGGGATGACCGGGATCTCGGTCAGCACCATCCATTCGGGCTTGTTGCCCGAATGCAGGAAGGCCTCAATGACCTTCAGCCTTTTGGCGAGCTTCTTCGGCTTAAGTTCCGATGTCGACTCGGCGATCTCCGTCTTAAGAGCCCCGGCAATCCTGGGCAAATCCATTGCGCGCAGCATCTCGCGCACGGCTTCAGCGCCAATAAGTGCGGTGAAGGCGTCTTGGCCATACTCGTCCTGCGCGCGGAGGTAGTCATCCTCGGACAGAAGCTGGCGCTCCTTGAGCGGGGTCAGGCCCGGATCGAGCACGATATAGGATTCGAAATAAAGAATTCGCTCGATGTCCTTGAGCGTCATATCGAGCAGCAAGCCGATGCGCGAAGGCAGCGACTTCAAAAACCAGATATGCGCAACCGGCGCGGCGAGCGAGATGTGCCCCATGCGCTCGCGGCGGACACGGGAGAGCGTAACCTCGACGCCGCATTTCTCGCAGATGACGCCCTTGTATTTCATCCGCTTGTATTTTCCGCACAAGCACTCATAGTCCTTGATCGGGCCAAAGATGCGGGCGCAAAACAGGCCATCCCTCTCGGGCTTGAATGTGCGGTAGTTGATCGTCTCAGGCTTCTTAATTTCGCCGTACGACCAAGACAGAATCTTTTCTGGGCTTGCGATGGAAATCTGGATCTGATCGAACGCCTGAGCCGGTGCCACGGGGCTGAAGAGATTCATGACTTCTTGATTCATTGCAGTCTCCTGATCCTAGGCCGCGCGCGCCACCGCGGGCTTGCCGCCAGAAATATAGATCGCGATTCGTGAGCTCGCGCCTTTGCGCACCCAAGCCGAAGCCACGCGCCTATTCGGCCGCCTCGGACGCGGGCAATTGAGGATGCGGGCGCGCCGCTTGGCTGAGTTCAACATTCAAGCAAAGCGACCGCATCTCCTTGACCAGCACATTAAAGCTTTCCGGAATGCCGGACTCAAACGCATCATCGCCGCGCACGATCGATTCATAAACCTTGGTCCGGCCGGCGACGTCGTCGGATTTCACCGTTAGCATTTCCTGCAGCGTGTAGGCGGCGCCATAGGCCTCGAGTGCCCAAACCTCCATCTCGCCAAAGCGCTGGCCGCCGAATTGCGCCTTCCCGCCGAGAGGCTGCTGGGTGACAAGGCTATAAGGCCCAATCGAGCGCGCATGTATTTTATCGTCCACAAGATGATGCAGTTTCATCATGTAGATGTAGCCAACGGTAACCTTTCGGTCGAATGCTTCTCCCGTGCGGCCGTCGTAAAGCGTGACTTGACCTGAGTTATCGATCCCCGCGCGCTCCAGCATATCGACAATGTCCCGCTCGCGCGCCCCGTCGAACACCGGAGTGGCGACAGGCACGCCGCGGCGCAGATTTTCGCCAAGCTCGGCGACAGCGTCGTCGCCAAGCGTATCGACCTCCGCGTTTCCATCGTAGATTTCGCCGAGCTTGGCGCGCAAGGGCTTGATGTTCTTATCCCGGAAATAAGCATTCACGGCCTCGCCCACCTGCTTGCCGAGACCGGCGCAGGCCCAACCGAGATGGGTTTCGAGAATCTGCCCGACATTCATGCGCGAGGGCACGCCGAGCGGATTCAAGACGATATCAACCGGCTGTCCGTCGGCGAGAAAGGGCATGTCTTCCTGCGGCACAATCTTGGAGACGACGCCCTTATTGCCATGCCGCCCGGCCATTTTATCGCCCGGCTGGATCTTCCGCTTGACGGCAATGAACACCTTGACCTGCTTCATAACACCGGGCGGAAGCTCGTCCCCGCGCTGCAGCTTTTCAACTTTGTCGAGAAAACGCGCCTCGAGTCCCTTCTTCGCCTCGTCATATTGCCTGCGCATGGCTTCGAGTTCGGCCATCGTCCGTTCGCTGTCAACGGCAAACATCCACCATTGCGATCGCGGATATTCCGCGACAACCGCCTTGGCCAGAACGGTGTCGCGCCTAAACCCTTTCGGCCCGGCAATTCCCGTTTGGCCGTCAAGTATCTCCATCAGCCGGGCATAAATGTTGCGGTCGAGAATCGCGAGCTCATCGTCGCGGTCCTTGGCGAGGCGCTCGATTTCTTCCCGTTCAATTGCCTGGGCGCGCTCATCCTTTTCGACGCCATGCCGGTTGAAAACCCGCACTTCCACGACCGTGCCCTGAACTCCCGGCGGAACGCGCAAGGAAGTGTCGCGGACGTCGGATGCCTTTTCGCCGAAAATCGCGCGCAGCAGCTTTTCCTCCGGAGTCATCGGGCTTTCGCCTTTCGGCGTGATCTTTCCGACTAGAATGTCGCCCGCCTGCACCTCGGCACCGATATAGACAATGCCTGCCTCGTCGAGATTTTTCAGAACCTCCTCCGAGACATTCGGGATGTCGCGCGTGATTTCTTCGGGGCCAAGCTTGGTATCGCGCGCGCTCACCTCGAATTCGTCGATATGGATCGAGGTGAAGACATCGTCACGGACGATTCGCTCGTTAAGCAAGATCGAGTCTTCGAAATTATAGCCGTTCCACGGCATAAAGGCGACGAGCACATTACGCCCTAGCGCGAGATCTCCGAGATCCGTCGATGGCCCATCCGCGATGATGTCGCCTTTTCGAACCACGTCGCCGACGCGCACAAGCGGCTTTTGGTTGATGCAGGTCGATTGATTCGAACGCTGGAATTTCATCATCCGGTAGATATCGACGCCTGGCTTGCCGGCTTCGGTTTCCTCGCTGGCCCGGACGACAATGCGTGTTGCATCCACTTGGTCGACGATGCCGGTCCGGCGCGCGACAATCGCGGCGCCCGAATCGCGCGCGACGACCGCTTCCATGCCCGTCCCGACGAGCGGCGCGTCCGACCGGACGAGCGGGACGGCCTGCCGCTGCATGTTGGAGCCCATGAGGGCGCGGTTGGCATCGTCATTTTCAAGAAAGGGAATAAGCGCGGCGGCTACGGAGACGAGCTGCTTCGGCGAGACATCCATGAAATCCACGCGCTCGCGCGGGACCATCACGACGTCACCAGCATGGCGGCACACCACCAGATCCTCGGTCAGCATATTCTTCTCATCTACGGGTGCATTGGCCTGCGCCACGTTGTACTTTGCCTCTTCCATCGCCGATAAATAGACGACCTCCCCCGCGACATGGCTATCCTTGATGCGGCGGTAAGGCGTCTCGATAAACCCGTATTTGTTGACCCGCGCAAAGGTCGCAAGCGAATTGATGAGACCGATATTCGGGCCTTCGGGAGTCTCGATGGGGCAAATCCGCCCGTAGTGGGTGGGATGCACGTCCCGCACCTCGAATCCGGCCCGCTCGCGGGTCAGCCCCCCAGGGCCAAGCGCCGATAGCCGGCGCTTGTGAGTAATTTCCGATAGCGGGTTTGTCTGGTCCATGAACTGCGACAATTGCGATGAGCCGAAGAACTCGCGCACCGCGGCGGCGGCCGGCTTGGCGTTGATTAAGTCTTGCGGCATTACCGTGTCGATATCGACCGATGACATGCGCTCCCTGATCGCCCGCTCCATTCGCAGCAAGCCGACCCGGTACTGATTTTCCATGAGCTCGCCAACGGAGCGAACACGGCGGTTGCCGAGATGGTCGATGTCATCGATCTCGCCCCTTCCATCGCGCAGATCGACGAGCGCCCGCATGACCGCGACAATATCTTCCTTGCGCAAGGTGCGCATCGTATCAGGAGCATCGAGATCAAGTCGCATGTTCATCTTCACGCGGCCGACGGCGGAGAGATCATAGCGCTCGGCATCGAAAAACAGCGAATGGAACATGGCCTCGGCCGTCTCGATGGTCGGCGGCTCCCCGGGCCGCATGACGCGGTAGATATCGAATAAGGCATCCTCGCGAGTCCTGTTCTTGTCGACCGCGAGCGTGTTGCGGATGTAAGGGCCGACGTTGACGTGATCAATGTCGAGCACGGGCAGTTCGGTGAAACCCAATTTCGTCAAATGGTCGAGCGATTTGGGGGTGATTTCATCACCCGCTTCGGCAAAAATTTCGCCGGTCGAAGCGTCGTAGAGATCGGCTGCGATGTACTGACCGCAGAGATCCTCGTCCTGCGCCCGGAGGAACCTGACACCTCTTTCCACAAGCAGGCGCGCCGTGCGCCCGGTGAGTTTTTTACCGCCTTCCAGCGCGAGCTCGCCCGTGTCGGCGTCATAGAGATCGACCGCAGCTTTCATCCCCTTCATGCGATCCGGATCAAACGGCAGGCGCCAGCCTTCGCCATCCTTCGCATAGACAATCGAATTGTAGAACAGAGAGAGAATTTCTTCGCCGTCCATCCCAAGCGCATATAGAAGCGACGTCGCGGGGATCTTCCGGCGCCGGTCGATGCGCGCGTAAATGACATCCTTGGCGTCAAATTCAATATCGAGCCAGGAGCCACGATAGGGAATGATTCGCGCCGCAAACAAAAGCTTGCCGGAGGAATGGCTCTTGCCCTTGTCATGGTCGAAAAAGACGCCCGGCGAACGGTGCATCTGCGATACGACGACTCTCTCGGTCCCGTTGACGATGAAGGTGCCATTCATCGTCATCAAGGGCATGTCGCCCATATAGACATCCTGCTCCTTGATGTCTTTGACCGATTTCGCGCCCGTCTCGGGGTCCACGTCGAAGACAATGAGCCGCAAAGTTACCTTAAGCGGCGCGGCGTACGTCATGCCCCGCTGGCGGCATTCCTCAACGTCATATTTTGGCGGCTCAAATTCATATTTGACGAATTCGAGCAGCGAGGTTCCGGAAAAGTCGGCAATCGGGAAGACCGACTTAAAGACAGATTGCAATCCCTCGTCGGGCCGCCCGCCCGGCGGCTCCTCAATGAGGAGGAACTGATCATAAGAAGCTTTTTGGACTTCGATAAGATTGGGCATTGCCGCGATCTCGCGGATATGCCCGAAAAACTTGCGAATGCGCTTGCGGCCAGTAAATGTTTCCGTCAAAATTTGAGCCATATCGCGCCCTCGCATCAAGATACTGACGGCTGAACAGTTGCGAATGCGTGCCTGCCGCTTGCGGAGGCACTCGAGTTCGCTGCTAACTCAAATTATCGCAGGATGCCGGCCGCTGGGTGCAGCCGGACTCTCCGGCGCGCCTATCCCGCCGTGCCTGCTTTTGGCCCACCGCCTAAGCTAAACCCCGGCCGCAGCTCAGCCCCGCCACGCCCGGCACCGCTCTCAAAATAAAGACTCACTTAAACTCCACCTTCGCACCTGCTTTCTCCAGCGCTGCTTTGACTTTTTCTGCCTCCTCCTTGGAAACGCCTTCCTTCACCGGCTTGGGCGCGGACTCGACGAGGTCCTTGGCCTCTTTTAGGCCAAGGCCGGTAACCGCGCGCACCTCTTTGATAACCTCAATTTTCTTCTCGCCAACAGCAGCAAGGATGACGGTGAATTCCGTTTGCTCCTCCACGGGCGCTGCGGCCACAGGGCTGGCCGCGGGGCCACCGGCGACGGCAACGGCCGCGGCAGCCGAGACGCCCCATTTTTCCTCAAGGAGTTTTGCGAGCTCCGCGGCCTCGAGCACAGTCAGGCTCGATAAATCGTCGACGATCTTTTCCAGATTGGCCATTTTCAGTTCCTCTGATTGTTCCTTTGACTGGCTCGGTAAAACACCCGGGGGCGGATAGGCCGGTCAGCCTGCCGCTTTTTCAGCATGGGCAGCAACCACTCGTGCGAGCTTCGATGCGGGGGCCGCCGTCAGCTGGGCAAGCTTGGAGGCGGGCGCCTGGATTAGCCCGATGAGCTTCGCACGCAATTCATCCAAAGATGGCAAAGTCGCGAGCGCGCGAACCGCATCGGCGCTCAGCACAGTCATTCCCATTGCGCCGCCCAGGATGACGAGCTTATCGTTGTCCTTGGCAAAACCCGCGGCAACCTTCGGCGCAGCGATGGGATCGTTCGAATAAGCGATTAGCGTAGGGCCACGCATAAGAGCGGAAATTGGAGCAGCACCAGTTCCTTGGACTGCAATCTTGACAAGCCGGTTCTTAACGACTCGCACCGATGCGCCCGTGGCCCGCATCCGCTTGCGCAGCTCCTGCATTTGCGCAACATTAAGTCCGGAATAATGCGCGACGACCACCACCTGCGCACTCCTGAAAACATCCATCATGGATTCAACACAAAGTTTCTTCCCCGCCCGGTCCAAAGTGCGCCTCCTTCCTATGCCGCCTTGCGGCCGTCACCAGATTCCCGCAAATCTGGACCCGGCGGGTGGCCAGGCAAATAAAATTATCCCTCAGGGCCGCCAGGGTTTGCCGCAGCAAAGGCGGCAATCATTAGGTAGAAATCGGGGTCGACCAAAAAGCTTGTCCCTCCCACGGGAGCGCTCAGACACGACATGGCCAGGCAGGAGGGGCGGTGTTCGCCCCTCCTCTGGCCGTACAAACCGCGCTTGCAGAAGCCCTCGCAAAATTTTCATGGATGCGGGCAGGCATCTCCCACCTGCCCGCAACGTGCTATCTAACCTGAAGGCCCCCCATTGCCAAGTGGGGAAATTCAAATTTCTTCTACCTTGAACTCCGCAGTCTAGATCGCAAGCGTTGCCGGATCAACCTTCACTCCGGGACCCATTGTCGAGCATATTGCAACCCTTTGAATATAGGTGCCTTTAGCGCCCTGCGGCTTGGCCTTTGAGACCGCCTCGGCAAAGGCAGCGATATTTTCGGCAAGCTTCTCCTGCGCAAAGGACGCTTTTCCCACACTGCCGTGGACAATGCCCGCCTTTTCGGTGCGGAATTCCACCGCGCCGCCTTTCGATGCCTTCACCGCACCCGCGATATCCATGGTCACCGTGCCAACTTTTGGATTGGGCATCAACCCCCTGGGCCCCAAAATCTTGCCCAATTTGCCGACGAGCGGCATCATGTCCGGGGTAGCGACACAGCGATCGAAGGCAATCGTTCCGCCCTGAACCATTGCCACCAAATCCTCGGCGCCAATGACATCCGCTCCGGCCGCCTTTGCCTCATCGGCCTTCGCGCCCCGGGCGAAAACCGCCACGCGCAGCGTCCGGCCCGTCCCGTGGGGAAGATTGACAACGCCTCGCACCATCTGATCGGCATGTTTGGGATCGACGCCGAGATTCATGGCGATCTCCACGGTTTCATCGAATCGCGCGTTCGCCCTTACTTTCACGAGCTTTACCGCCTCGGCGACCGGATAAAGCTTGACCCGGTTGATTCCGTCTCGCGCTTTCCGGAGGCGTTTTCCAACATGTCCCATCGACCTACCCCACCACCTCGAGCCCCATGGAACGGGCAGAACCCTCAATCATCCGTACCGCCGCATCGACCGATGCGCAATTGAGGTCCGGCAGCTTTTTTTCCGCGATTTCCCGGATCTGCGCCTGCGAAATCTTACCTACAAAGCCGCGCCCCGCTGTCTTAGCGCCCGTCTCAATCCCTGATGCTTTCTTAAGATAATAAGTGACCGGCGGCAGCCTCATCTCGAAGCTGAACGACCGGTCCTGATAGGCGGTAATCACAACCGGTATTGGCGTCCCCTTTTCCATCTGCGCCGTGCGCGCATTGAAAGCCTTGCAAAACTCCATGATGTTCAGGCCACGCTGCCCGAGTGCGGGGCCGATGGGCGGCGACGGGTTTGCCGCCCCGGCCGGCACCTGAAGCTTGACGTAGCCCGTGATCTTTTTCGCCATGCCTATGCTCCCAAATATTGCCAGCTTTGCTCCGGCGCATGCGGCCGCGGCCCGGCCGCCTGGAGCGGCGGGTGCGGCGCCTCCCGCCATTATCTATGTTTTGACGCCATTAAACCTTTTCGACTTGCCCATATTCCAACTCGACGGGTGTCGGCCGGCCAAAAATCGAAACTGCTACCTTCACCCGCGAACGGCCTTCATCGACATCCTCCACAATGCCGCTAAACGAAGCGAATGGGCCATCGGCCACCCGCACCGTTTCGCCAATCTCGAAGGAGACCGAGGCCTTCGGCCGCTCCACACCTTCTGCGACCTGCCCTTTGATCCGTTCGGCCTCGGTATCCGGGATCGGCATTGGCTTTTTGTCCGCCCCCAAGAAGCCGGTGACCTTTGGAGTATTTTTTATGAGGTGATAGACATCGTCGGTGAGGTCACATTTCACCAGGACGTAACCGGGGAAAAATTTCCGCTCGGTATTTATCTTGCGGCCGCGCCTTATCTCAACGACATGCTCGGTCGGCACGAGAATTTCCTCGAATTTGGCCGAAAGGCCGCGCTGCTCCGCCTGCTCCTTGAGCGATTCGGCAACTTTCTTTTCGAAGTTCGAGTAGGCGTGGACGATATACCAGCGCATGCTCATTTGGAAGCTTCAACCTCGCAAATCTGCCTTAAGTCCTTTTGGGAAATCCTCAAGCGGCCGGCGAAAAATACCCCTTCAATACCGGCTGCCCGTTCGCGCGCTCTCCGGCGGCCCGAGCGCGAGATCCCTCCCCGGAGCTGCCGCCTCAAAAGGATGTTGTCCCTCTAATGGACCATGTTCAAAATACCAGTCACAAAAAACCGCAGCACCCAATCGACGACGAGGAAAAATAAGCTGGCAAGCAAAACCATCAAGATGACCAGCGCCGTCGTGATAAGCGTTTCCCGCCTCGTCGGCCAGGTGACCTTGCCCGCCTCCGCGCGAACGTCTTGCAGAAATTCCAAAGGATTGACCATGCCGCGCAGCTGCCGTTCGATTATCTGGGCCGTGGCCGAGACTCTGCCGCCCGCCGTCCGTTCCGGGCAAGCCTGCCACCAAAAAAATCGCGGCGCGAAGTCGGGAGACCGCGCGCCAAAAGCTATTTATAATCGAGCCGCACCAAAGGCAAATTCATTTTGTTTGGCCGGGCCAAGCGTGCGGCCTGCCGATTCGCCCTCGCCGCATACCTGACTCTGAAGACAAATCGCCCATGACGGGAGCCGGCACCAACCGCACCAGAGCCAGCCGCACCGGAGGCCCCGCAATCATCCTGGTGCGCCCGCAGCTTGCGGTCAACATCGGCATGTGCGCCCGGGCAATGGTCAATTTCGGCCTCACAAACCTGCGCCTGGTTGCCCCCAGGGAAGGATGGCCGGTCTCCGGCGCTCTGAGCAAAGGCGCCTACGCCGCCGCGGCCGGAGGCGCGGGCGTTCTGGAAGCGGCAGAACGGTTCGAGAACACCGAGCAAGCGGTGCGGGACCTCAATTTTGTCTGGGCTACGACCGCCCGGGAGCGGGGCCAGTTCAAGCCGGTAAAGACGCCCGCCGAAGCGATGCCGGAATGCGCCGTTAATATCGCTAAAGGCGAAAGGCAGGGCGTTCTATTTGGACCCGAGCGCACGGGGCTTTCCAATGATGACGTTGCCCTTGCGAACGAAATCATTACTTTTCCGGTAAATCCCGCCTATGCGTCGCTGAACCTCGCCCAAGCCGTGCTGCTGGCGGGTTACGAATGGACGCGTGCCGTGACAGATGCACGTCCGCCTTTTGCCATGGCGCAGCGCTCGCCTGCCGCACCGCGGGAACTGGTCATCTCCTTTTTCGAGTATCTCGAGGCGGAGCTGGAACGCTCCGGCTTCTTCCGTCCCGCAGAAAAGAAGGCGGTCATGCGGCGCAATTTGCGTAACATGTTCCACCGCATGGAGCTAACTCGGCAGGATGTGCAAACACTGCGCGGCATGGTTGTCCGTCTGGTTGAAGGACCGCGGGGAAGCAGCGTGCGTCAAAGAATGCCCAAAATGCCGCACACGGCCGCGATCAATCGCGATCTGACCCCCGACGATCCTGCATCGCCCGATTAGCGAGCTGCGGCGGTTCGCCACCCGGCGCGCCGAGCCCCTCAAAAAAAAAGCTCGCCCTTCGCAGGCGCAAGCTTGCGGCAAGCCCGGCTGGATGTACTGCGCGCCGCAACCACGGAGAATCATTCATGGGTCTTTTTAGCGCGCTGAGTGCGAGCGTGACGGGAATGGCGGCGCAGGCGAATTATCTCGCAACCATTTCGGAAAATATCTCGAATTCCGGCACCACCGGCTACAAGGAAGCGACGACACAATTCCAAGATCTCGTCGATCAGGCCGCGGTTGCCGGAGACTACAGTGCCGACGGTGTAAGCACCACGGTACGGTATAATGCTTCTCAACAAGGCAATCTGACCGCTACGACCTCGCCGGCCGACCTCGGAATCCAGGGCAACGGCTTTTTTCTCGTCAAGAACTCAAGCGGCGACATTCTCCTCACCCGGGACGGCTCCTTTGTTCCCGATGCCTCCGGCAATCTCGTCAATTCGGCTGGCTATACCTTAATGGGCTACAATATTGGCCCTGGCGGTGCGGGGGTAACAAACTCGATCTCGGGATTAACGCCCGTCAACATTAATGGTGCTGCTCTCGTCGCGACGCCCTCGACAACTGGGGCACTCACCGCAAACCTCAATTCGAATGCCGCTGTGCTGAGCGGTACTCCATCGGCCGCGAACTATACCAGCAAGACATCACTGGTTACCTATAATGATCTCGGCAATCCGGTTACCCTCGACCTCTATTTTTCCAATCTTGGCGGCAACTCGTGGAACGTGTCTGTCTGTAATGATGCTAATCCCGCATCCCCGCTTGCTACCCAAACCCTGAACTTTGACCCTACAACCGGAGCCCTGACTTCCTCCTCGCCACAATCGCTATCCGTTGCCGTTCCAGGCGGTCAAACAGTTAATTTGAGCATTGCGCAAATGACGCAGCTGGCGTCACCCTTTGCGGTAACCTCCGCAACGGTGAATGGCAATGCTCCGGCCCAATGGCAGGGTGTCACCATCAGTCAGAACGGCACAATGTCCTACAGTTACTCAAATGGCCAAATTACCCCTGCCTTCAATATTCCGCTCGCCAATGTCAACAGTCCCGACAACCTTACAAGCGTCTCGGGAAACGCGTTTGCCCAGAGTCTTAATTCCGGAAGCCTCATTATAGGCGGCGCATCCGTAGGCGGCCTCGGAACAATTAATTCCTCAGAGCTGGAATCCTCTACGGTCGATTTGGCAACCCAGCTGACGGATATGATTGTCGCGCAAAACAGCTACGGCGCGAACAGTAAGGCGTTCCAAACTGGCTCCGAAATGCTGAGCACATTGATTAACATGCTACATGGATAATCGTCCGGCTATTAGAGTATAGGGCTACTCACAATGAGCCTTTCGGCGGCTGCACTTAATGCCCAGTCCGGGTTGAACACTTTAACAACGGAGGCCTCCGTCCTCGCGCGCAACATTGCCGGGGTGAACGCGACGGGAATTTGTTCCCTCAAAACCGCCAATGTCATCGCGACCCCCGGAGGCTCGCAAGTCTCATCAATAACCCGAGCGTCAAACCAAGCGGTTTTCGACAATCTGCTGAACGCAACTTCCGCCAATGCCACACAACAGGCGCTTTCGGCTGGCCTCAATCAATTAAATCAAACGGTTGGCGATGTTTCGGCCAGCAATTCAAGCACGAACCCGCCTCCAACTTCTCCCGAAGCCTTGCTGAGCAATTTGACCAACGCGCTGCAGACTTACGAGGCCTCACCCAGCGATTCAAGTCTTGCCAGCGCGGCTGTCGGTGCCGCCCAGTCGATGGCGCAAGGCTTAAATAGCGCCGCGGCCACAGTAAACCAAGTACGCGAGCAGGCAGATGCGGGAATGGCTAGCTCGGTCCAGACGATCAACTCACTCCTTTCTCAGTTCCAGACGGTCAATGCGCAGATTGTCAGCGGCATGGCCACCGGTGCCGATGTCACGAATGCGCAAGATTCCCGCGACAACATCCTTTCGCAGCTCGCTCAGCAATTAGGCATAGCGACGGCGGCCAACGCCAACGGTAGCATGTCCATTTACACGGACGGTGGCGTTACCCTGTTCCAAGGTGGCGCCGCAAGAACCTTGACATTCTTTCCAACAATAACTTTTACGGCGGGCACGTCTGGCAATGCGGTTTACGTCGATGGCGTGCCGATCACGGGCACCGCAGCGGGGATGCAATCCACATCTGGCAATCTCGTGGGCCTTGCCACGCTTCGCGATAATGTCGCCGTTACATACCAAGCGCAACTGGATAATATTGCCGGAGGGTTGATCTCGGAATTCGCCGAAAGCGATCAGACCGGCACGGGGCCCAATTTGCCAGGGCTTTTCACCACGCCAGGAGCAACCTCGCTTCCAACGAGCACCACCGGGCTCGCCAGCCAAATTGAAGTCAATCCGAGCGCCGATCCCAGCCAGGGCGGGAACCCGCTTTTGCTGCGCGACGGCGGAATGTCGGGCAATCCCAATTATGTCTACAATGCACGCGGGGATGCCAGCTACCAAGGCCGGCTCTCCCAGTTGCTTGCCAATCTTTCGGCACCAACCGCATTCAGCGCCGCCGGCGGCATTGGTACCAGTGCGACCCTCGATAGCTATGCGACCGCTTCGGTCAGTTGGCTCGAATCCCAGCGATCGAATGCCACATCTCGAGCCAGTTACCAGAGCACATTAGTGAGTACAGCAACAACCGCACTCTCAAATGCCACGGGAGTCAATCTGGATACCGAGATGTCCAAGATGCTGGATTTGGAGAACTCGTACTCGGCCACGGCAAAGTTGCTTTCAACGATCGACGGATTGCTAGGCACGATGTTAACTGACCTAGGGAACTTGCCAGCATGACATCCTCTATTTCAACACAAACGATTTCGTCGTTGCTGCGCCAATCGGTCCTTCAGATGCAATCTAACCTTGCAACAAGCGAGGCCGAACTAACGACAGGCACCTATGCCGATCTAGGGCTTACTCTCGGCGCCCGAACCGGGCAATCCGTTTCGCTTCAAGAAGAGAATTCGCTGCTGCAAACGATCGCAGATACGAACCAGGTTGTTACTGGCACGTTGAGCACAACCCAGACCGCTCTTACCAATCTGCAAAGCTCCGCGCAGAGTCTTCTTAATTCCTTTATTGAGGGAAACGGGTCGAATTCAAATGCGAGCTCTATTCAGGCGCTCGGCCAGAGTAATCTCCAAAGCCTGATTTCCACTCTAAACACGAGCTTTGGCGGCAGTTACATCTTCTCCGGGGTTAATACGGCCAGCCAGCCCGTTACCGATTATTTCGGGCCCGGCGCGCCAAACAAAGCAGCCGTCGACGCCGCCTTTTCCTCCGCATTCGGAATGAACCAGACGAGTGCTTCGGTTTCGAGCATCAGCGGAACGAGCATGCAGAGCTTTCTCGCTACTCAATTTGCTGGCCTTTTTCAGGGAACCCAGTGGTCGAGCAATTGGTCTTCCGCATCGGACCAAACTTTGACTAGCCGCATATCTGAGACACAGACAGCAAGCACCTCGGTCAGCGCCAATAATTCTGCGTTTCAGCAGCTTGCTCAAGCCTACACAATGGTTGCCGATCTCGGTACGCAGAATCTCAGCTGGTCCGCATATCAAGCCGTCGCAACTACC
Source organism: Methylocapsa sp. (assembly GCA_017353815.1). Taxonomy (GTDB): domain Bacteria; phylum Pseudomonadota; class Alphaproteobacteria; order Rhizobiales; family Beijerinckiaceae; genus Methylocapsa. The sequence goes on from JAFMSB010000003.1 coordinate 15,669, forward strand.
GCACAGGGGCTGCTGAGCTCCGCAATTACAAATCTGGTTAACCTGCAAGCGAGCGTCGGCCTCGTTCAGTCGAATATAAGCGCCTCCACGAATCAAATGTCGGCACAGATGAATATCCTATCGACGCAGATCGGAAATCTTGACAATGTCGACCCCTATGATGCCGCCACCCGCGTGAGCAATCTTCAAACTCAGATCGAGACCGCTTACTCATTAACATCTCAACTCCACCAACTTAGCCTTGTGCAATACCTATGATTGGCGATACCGTGCGAGAGCAAGCAGCGCATGCGAAATATCAGCACACTTATGCGGAACATCTGGCCGATAACGCGAGCGAGTGCCGCGATCGCGAACGGCGCGCGCTTGAGCACGCGGTCCATCTTCTCAGCAAAGCCGAAAAGGCAGGGCCGCAATCTCAAGAATCCGTGGACGGATTGGATTTCACCGGAAAGCTTTGGAATATGTTCATTCAGGATCTCCTCGATCCCGAGAATGATCTGCCGAACATCTTAAAAGCGGATATTATTTCCGTTGGCCTTTGGGTGATCAAGGAGACCGCGCTGATCCGCTGCGGCCAATCAACCAATTTCCGGGGCCTCATTGATATCTGTGCCATAATCGGTGATGGCCTGACGTGAGAGAGACATGCATATTTCCCTTCGTTGCGGAGAAAAGATTTTTATCAATGGTGCCGTCCTGCGGGTTGATCGAAAGGTGTCGATCGAACTCCTGAATGATGCGGCGTTTCTGCTCGAAGCGCATGTGATGAAAATCGAGGACGCGACCACCCCTCTTCGGCAGCTCTACTTTATTATCCAGATCATGCTCATGGACCCGAGTGATCCGGCAGAGGCACGGGAGATGTGCGAAAGCGCTATCCGTAAGACGATCGCGGCATCCGGTAATGCGGCACTGGCGTCTGGCCTGCAGGCAGCGCAATCCCTGGTCGATGCAAACCGGATCTTTGAAGCGCTTAAGGCGGTCCGGGCCCTGTTTCCAATTGAGGCGGAAATTTTGGCGGCTGGCCGCGCTCGAATCCCGAATCAAGCCGCGTAAATACGACCATAAGGAGCTTACAATGACCATTGCCGCCGTTGCACCAATCTCCTCCGCACCGGCTTCTTTGTCTTCCCAGACCGCGTCATCGGCGCCGACCGTGGACTATACTCAGTTTCTGCAGCTTCTCGTCGCGGAATTACAGAATCAGGACCCAACGAGCCCCACCGACCCAACTCAATATATGAGCCAGCTCGCTTCTTTCTCGACGGTTGAGCAGCAGGTTCAGACGAACTCCACGCTCGACGCCCTCTTATCGGCACAGGCAAGCAGCATCATCGGCAAGACAGTAACATCCGCGGACGGCACCACTAAGGGGGTGGTGCAATCCGTGGAGCTATCGACGGGTGGCGGTGCAATAGCCAATTTGACCAATGGCAGCCAGGTTCCGCTTGGCCCTGGGGTAACGGTATCTGCGCAATGAACGAGATCGACGCGTTGGAATTGATCCGGTCTGCCCTGTGGACGATTATCACCGCCTCTGGCCCCGCCGTGGCCGCAGCAATGAGCGTTGGGCTCCTAATCGCATTGCTTCAAGCCTTGACGCAAGTGCAAGAGGCCACGTTGACATTCGTTCCCAAAATCATCGCGATATTCCTTGCGCTTATTCTTGGCGCTCCTTTCGTTGGCAGTCAGATTTATACCTTTACAGCATTGGTCTATTCGAGGATCGAAAAAGGATTTTGATCGCTAAGCTCCGGGGCCAGGCTGAATGGTTTCCGTTACGGGAACGACGCCCCGGTTACAGCCGCGCCAAGCAAATTGGACGCCTCTATAAACTTGTTCTGTGTGTTCCGGCATTAGGTCGGCGGCCTTTTGCGTGGTTGGGCGCGCAGGCTTGATCCCGCCCCTTGGCGGGGTTTCTTCGCGCCGTCCTCATACCAGGGCGCGCCGCTGCAAATGGCCGAGGCGTCTGAAGTTATAGACGAGGTTCGCCATTCCGATTGTCATCCGCGCCCGCGCCAGGCCGGTCGTGCGGATGAAAAGGTCCATGCGGTGCATCTGGCCGGCGAAGACGTGCTCGATGGCAGCGCGTACTTTCGATTTGAGCGCATTCGCCTTCGCTGCCGCCGCGCTCACCGGCCTGCCTTTGGGCTTTTTACGATGAATGAAGGAGCGAAAGCCGTTTTTCTCCGAGAACCGCTCATTGGCCGCGGAACGATAGGCGGTGCCGGCCCATACCCCGCTCGCCGTGTTCTGTTTGTCAATGAGCCGTTCGCGCAGCCGCGCCCCGTCATAGGCCAGGCGCCGGTGACGCGCCAACGGCGGATGAGCCCGCCGCCACGGCCGATGGAAACATGGTTCTTGTAACCAAAATACGGAATGGCGAGATCGCGCCCGGGCCGCGTCCCGTCCTCCTCCGGTTTGGCTTTGGAGAACTTTACCGTCCAGCGCGCGCCGCGATCCTTGTGCCGGAGTTTGGCGGGCTTGTCATTCCAACCCTCAGGGATGCGCCCCTCCTTGATCGCGCGGTTCTCCTCTTGAGTAATTGCGTTGCTTGGGGGCGGCGATCAAGCTTGCGCCGGCAATCTGACCCGGGGCCGCCAAATAGCCGCTCGCTTTCACATGATCGCCGAAGCGCTTAAAGAGACCCGCCCTCGTCAGCCTCTCGCGAAAGGCCTAGAGGGTCTTCGCGTCTGGCGCCTTGGCGGCGAGCGTCAGCCCCAAAAACCGCATGAACGACAGCTGGCCGTTGACGAGGAGCCCGGTTCTGTCGCCGCTCAGATTGTTGGCCGCCTGAACCGCCAAAACTTTAAACATCATCACGCTATCAAGCGGCGGACGGCCGCCTTCCGTACCGCTCGCATAGGCCAGCGCCTTCTCAAGCTCCGGCCGGAATCAACCACCCGCGCGAAGCCCAGCAACGGGTCGCCCAATCCCTCCACACGCTTCAAACGCTCGCCGATATCGAAAAATCCTGGCTGGCCGCGCATCGAATCACCCCCAATCCTATGCGGCCAGTGAATCACATCCCCGCGCAGC
>JAFMSB010000076.1 GCA_017353815.1 Methylocapsa sp.
AGGTTTTTGGCCTGAATCGGACAAAAATGTTTCACGTGAAACATTTTTAGATCAATTCTAAATTAGAACGGGCAATTAATTGGGGGCAAGGGCGCGCTGCACAATTTTCGGAGCTTCCCTGCAAGGCTAACGCTTTTTTTTGCGCTGCGATAATGGCATGGTATCTCCCGGCGAATTGTCCGCACCGGAGCAAACCAAAAACCTGTCATGCCCCAGGACCTACGCCGCCCCGCGCGGGCCTTGCTTTCCGTTTCCAATAAAACCGGGCTCACCGAACTCGCATGTGCTCTTTCGGGCTATGGAATCGAGCTTCTCTCGACAGGTGGCACTAAGACGGCCCTTTCGGGTGCAGGCCTTGATGTACGCGACATCTCCGATCTCACCGGTTTTCCTGAACTCCTGGACGGCCGGGTGAAGACGCTGCACCCAAAAGTTCATGGCGGGCTTCTTGCGGTGCGTGAAAACCCCGAACATGAGGCGGCGATGCTGGCCCATGGAATCGCTCCAATCGACCTCCTCGCCGTCAATCTCTACCCCTTCGAAGCGGCCCTTAGCCGGTCCGCTTCCTTTTCCGAATGCATCGAGAACATCGACATTGGCGGCCCGGCCATGATCCGCGCCGCCGCCAAGAATTTTGACGACGTCGCGGTCGTGGTCGATCCTGGCGATTATCCCAAGCTCCTTGCCGAATTGGCGGCGCATAAGGGACACACCACGCGGGCCATGCGCCTGGCGCTTGCGCAAAAAGCGTTTGCCCGGACGGCCGCCTATGATGCCGCGATCTCGAACTGGCTCGCGGCACACACGGAACTCGAGGCTCCCGGTTACCGGGCCTTTGGGGGCAAGCTCATCGCGCGCTTGCGTTATGGGGAGAACATGCATCAGAGAGCGGCCTTTTACGCGAGCGGAGAAAGGCGCCCGGGCGTTGCAACGGCAAGGCAAGTTCAAGGAAAGGAGCTATCCTACAATAACGTGAACGACACCGACGCCGCGCTTGAGCTTGTCGCCGAATTCGATCCAGAAAAGACTGCTGCGGTCGCGATTATCAAGCACGCCAACCCTTGCGGCGCCGCGCAAGCAGAAACTCTCGCGACAGCCTATGAACTCGCGCTGCGCTGCGATCCCGTCTCAGCCTTTGGCGGTATCGTCGCCTTGAACCGTAAGCTCGACGTAAGCACCGCAGGGAAAATCGTTAAACTTTTTACCGAAGTCGTCATCGCGCCCGATGCCGACGAGGCGGCGATCGAGCTCGCCGCCTCAAAGAAAAACCTCAGGCTGCTGCTTACCGGCGGCCTGCCCGATCCGCGCGCAAAGGGCCTTTGTGTCCGCAGTGTGGCGGGCGGTTATCTTATCCAGAGCCGCGACGATGCGAATATCGATGACATGGCGCTTCGCGTTGTTAGCCAGCGTGCGCCAAGCGAGACGGAGTGGCGGGACCTCAAATTCGCCTCTCGCATTGCCAAGCATGTGAAGTCGAACGCCATCGTCTTTGCCAAGGGCGGCGCGACGGCGGGCATTGGCGCGGGCCAAATGAGCCGCCTCGATTCCGCCCGCATAGCAGCCCTCAAAGCGGCCGAAGCGGCGCGCGCGGCCGGCCTGAGCGAAAGCCTTGCGAAAGACTCTGTTGTTGCTTCCGATGCATTTTTCCCCTTCCCCGATGCCCTGCTCGCTGCCGCGCAGGCCGGAGCAACCGCGGTCATCCACCCCGGCGGATCGATGCACGATGCCGATATCATAAGGGCTGCGGACGACGCGGGGCTCGCTATGGTCTTCACCGGGATAAGGCATTTCCGGCATTAACTAGAAAATGGATCTTAGGCGTGCGCGGGATCACATTCCTGTTAGTCTGCCTCTGCTAATGCATATTCGAAGCTGGCCATTCACGGGGGATTAAGACCGGCAGAAGTATAGCGGGATAAAGGTCCAATCCTTTAGGGATATTTACGGTGCACATCAGTTCTACCGGAGCCATTGTGGGCAACCGGATCCTCTACGCCATCGGCGAAATACAGGCTGCCTCTCCTTGGCACCCGGAGAACTCGATGCCGCTGCAGACTGGCTGGCGGGAGCTGATTTTGCGCGACCTCATTCGCAAGGCAGAGGATATCGGCGCCGATGCGATAATTGGTCTTGGTTATCGTGACGACGGCGCAATCCGCAATGAAGAGACCGGAGTGAGTCTCAAGCGCGTCGTCGCGACCGGGCTTGCCGTGAAGCTCTCCTGCGCCGCATGAATGCTTGCCCGCCCGGGCCTGCCGCCATGGCCCCAAGAGTCCCCGGCCAAGAACCTTCGCGGGGCCGGATGGCAAGCAATTACGCGGGCCTAAGCACATGAGCCGGATGGCGCGCATCGCCCCGCCGGTTCTGTTGGCGCACATAAGTTATGGAAGCTTCCGGGTGCTCTACTTTGGCCCGAAGAGCGGCAATGAGCGCGTCTTCGGCATCCACCGCGATGTGGTCCGGCTTTCCGTTTAGCTTTAATCCGACAGTAAATATCACCGGCCCTCCCTCCTTTGGATATTGTGGGCCAGACGCTCATCTTTGTCTAGCCCGGAAGATTGGGCTCACTCTCTCACTGCGGCGCAGGCAAGTTAATCAGCACAATTATCAAAAAACCAGCCACCGCCAGCGCAACGGCGATGCCTACTAGGCCGAGGGCAGCGCGCAGCTTGCGCGGCCAAAGAAGGCCCACAGCGATCAGCACCAAAACAAGAATGCCGAGCCGGTAGAGCATCGCTCTTGCTCATTTTTTCACCGGAATTCAGACAGGTTCTTGGCGCGCAAAGCGCAATGCCGCCGTGCATGAACTAATTCTCCCCGAAATCGTTGCTGCCCCCGAAGGAAGAATATCATGAAAACGCTGCTTGCCGTTTCGATCATCGCGGCTATCGCTGCCGGTTCAGCTCCCCATCAAGCCGCAGCAAAGCCGGGAGGTTGCATCAAGGGCGCCATCGTCGGCGGGATCGCTGGCCATTTCGCGGGGCATGGCGCGATCGGAGCCGCCGCCGGCTGCGCTTATGGAATACACGAGCGGCACAAATACAACCATCAAAACAAAGGACACTCGGTTTTCGATCAAAACCGGCATCAAAAGCCGGGCGGCTGAGAAGCGCAGCGCCCGCATTTTCCGCCGTTTGATCTATAGCGCGAGGCGGCGGCGGGGGCAAAGAAATAGCCCCGCTCCCGGTGATCACCGGAAACAGGGCATACCCTTCGCCGTTGAACTACTGCGGCTTTTCCAGCAGCGTGGTTCGCATATCCTCCATGAGCCGCTCTGCTTCTGCGCCATAGTCATTGACCGCCTGGCACATGAACTTGGCATTTAAGTCGACCATTTCCGGGACCGAGCTGCAGCTTTGCACGGATGCCAAATAATCCCGCCGCGATTGCAGCCGCTGGGCCGCAAAATTGAGCGTGTCGGCAACAATCGTCGCGGGAAGATCGACAAGCGTCCTGCGCCACAAGCTCACGATAGGTTCGGCACCCTTCAGAATAACCTCCTGCTGATCTCCACCCACACCAGCGCTCGCTTCTTCCATGATTCTTCTCCCCTTGACTTCTTCTGGCGGCAAAAAGATGGTGGACTCACGGAGGCTTTCAAGCGGCCCCGGCCCTGGCTTGGCGGAGCCGGCTCCCGCTACAAATTTGTCGCCAGCCCGCGCAGTTTGTGGCGCGCCTCCATTGCCGCAAGATCGCACGCCACAAAGAAAAAGTTGCCCCCCTCGGGCCCTTGACCGGCTACATGGATTTGCTGAGGCCCGGCCACCAGACCATCGCCCCCGCTTTCGCCCGTAAATTGCCGGTATTCTGCCCGTTCTGCGGCGGGCGAGCTGCAACCGCCGCCTTCGGGTTTCTCAGAAGCCCGCATTGGCTTTCCTCCCGTCGCAAGGATTTGACGTCTTGGAATGCTGCAGGCGCGCTGCCCTTCGCGCCTGCAGCTCAGCGTCAGCGTGAGAAAGAATAGGTGCTAAAGGTCAAATCTTCACATTAACCCTGGCTGACGTCAGTATCCTGCTTCCCAAAAGGCGCATTTTCTTGCCCGGCCTTGCCAGTAAGGTCGAGGCCGGGAATGAGCCAACGCATAGATTCGGGTTACCTGTGCTGGGCATCTGCCACCTTGGGCGAATTGCCGCGCGAACAGGCACCAGGCTCCCGGCAATAGCCGCCAGGCGTCTGCGAAACGATGAAGTTGATCTCGCCGCGTGCCGCTTTCATGATCAGCTGCATATTCCGCTTTTCAAGCTCACATTCGTTTACTTGCATGGCTTGCAAAACGGATATTATGTCGCCGGCTTTTAAGGCCTGAGCGCGGGGCCGGAACATCTTATTTCCGGCCGCAGACCAATCGACCATGGGCGCCTCCCGGTTTTGCGTGCGCTCCCCGCTCTAATGCTTGCTGCGGTAAGATGGCCCTTGCATGCCCGCGAGCTCCATCTTGCCGCCCGCATCCTGTGTGCTTCCGCCTAGCTTCGGCGATGTATCCCACGCGGGACCCTTCTGGGTGAGCGATGCCAGGCAAAAATCGACAACCTGTTCCATCGCCGGAGCGGGCTCTTCCGCCATCCGCCGCGGGTTGCAAAACTTTACGCATATGCTGCGGAAAAGAAGGGCCGCGAGCTGCGCTTCGCCGCGCTTGAACTCGCCAGCCTTCATTCCCCTGGTGATCACTTGCTCGAACAATTTGTCCATCCGCTGGAAATGCTCATGGACGATTGGCCAGTTTTCGTTGTGTGCAGTTTCAAAAAGCTCATGCAGCCTGCGGTCGTGCAAGTAACGAAGAGCGTTTATACGGCTGACGGTAAGAACGGCATTGCGTAACGTCTTGCCTGCGTTATGGGCCGAGTTTGCTATTTCCCCTTCAATGGCGGCTTCGATCTTCTCGAAGAGCCTCCGGCAGACCGCCACGTTAATTTCGGATCGCGACAGGAAGAATCGATAAACATTGGCCGGGGACATTTGCAGCTCCCGCGCAATGTCGGCAACTGTCGTTTTTTGAAAGCCAGTTTCCTTAATCAGACACTCGGCGACATCGACGATGCGAGCGGCGGGGTTCATCGTCTCAGCGGGCGCGCCTCTTCCTTTACGGCCATCGCAGTCCAGATGAGTTGCTGTTTCCATCGCGAAAGCTTCCGTCTGCTCGCCGACCGGCATTTCTTGCAATCCTTAAGCTGGTGATTATAATTCGCTAACAATAGCTGACAGAAGTTTGTAACCTGAGTTTGTCACTCGCGTAACAAAATGTAACCGCCGCACCCGGCGTCATGGGAGAACGGGGCGGCAGCGGAATTTATCTAATGTTACCAACGGCTTACACAAAGATGCGAGCCCCCGGCGGCGGCGCGACGGGGAATAGCCTTTCTTCAAGGCATCACCGAGGGACGCCCGCAGGTGCCAGGCAAAGATTAAGAAATTATTTGTCCGGGAACAAACACAGCCTTTGCGGGCGGCTTCCCGTGAATGCGATGACCAATTGGCTCTATGGCTGGAAAGCGCTGAACGGCGCTGCCGGCACAACTGTGCGGAACGTACTTGAGGCCGGCCGAAGGCGGCCGCTCTGGCGGAGCCTGGGCACCGCCACCCTCGTGTTCGCAACCGCGTTCTTTTTCCGGATTCTTTGCCACCATGAGCTCGGCACGCGCCTTGAGTACGCAACCTTCTGTCCGGCAGTTGCGATCACGGCAATGGCGGCCGGATTTAGCGCAGGCGCCCTTGCGACTGTCTTTTCGGCATCGGCAGCCGCCTTTTGGATTGATACCAGCCCCCTGGCTGATCCGGGCGACTATATAGGGCTTGGGATCTTCATCTTGAGCTGTGCCCTGATTGTTTACGTGACCGGCGCCTTTCATCGCGCTCACAGGCGCGCCATAGTTGCCGAGGAGCAAACAAAAAATGCAAAAAAGGAGGCGCGGGAAAACGAGGCGCGGCTGGAACTCTTCTTCGCTCATGCGCCAGCTGCACTCGCGATGTTTGATCGTGAGATGCGCTACATCGCCGCGAGCCACCGCTGGCTCGCCGACTATGGTCTTGAAGGCCGTGACCTGCGCGGGCAATCACATTACGAGCTGTTCCCTAGGCTTCCTGAGCGATGGCGGGAGGTCCACCGCCGGGGGCTCCAAGGCGAAGTGATAGGGGCCGACGAAGATGCCTTCGAGAGACCTAGCGGGCGCATGCGGTGGCTGCGCTGGGAGGTGCGCCCCTGGCATGACAGCGCGGGCACGGTTGGCGGAATCGTGATCTTCGCCGAAGACATCACCGCCCGGAAAATGGCCGAGAATGCGCTCAAACAATCGGAAGCCCACGCCCGGGAGCAAGAAGCCCGTTTCCGCAGCATTTTCGAGAGCGCGCCCGAAGGGATGGTCCTGGCGGACAACGAACGCCGGGTCATTCTGGTCAATCCGGCGATCGAGCGGATATTCGGCTATGAGCCCGGTGAACTTGAAGGCGCGCCGGTTGCGAAATTGTTCGAGCAATCTGATGCCTGGAAACCCACAGATAGAACAGGCGAGGCCCGGCGAGCGCCCCAGACTGCCCGCTTCGAGCGCAAAGACGGCGAGATCTTTACGGGCGAGACCTTAGCGGTTCCCTGCCGCGACAACGAAGGCAATATTTTAGGCTATCTCCGCACGATCCGGGATGTGCCGCAGGAGGAGAAGCGGCGGCAGGAGCGGCAGCGGACGCAGAGACTCGAAGCGCTTGGCCAACTTACCGGCGGCATCGCCCATGATTTCAACAATCAGTTGACGGTGATCTCTGGCAATCTTCAGCTGCTCGAGATGCGGCTTCAGGACCAGACATTAGCGCGCTATCTTAGAGAAATAGACCGCGCGGTCGAAATGGGCGAGCGGCTCAGCCAGCGATTAATGACATTTGCGAGCCAGCGCAAACTCACCCCCTCGATCACCAATCTGAACGAGCTCGTGAGCAACTTGCTTGAGCTGCTCCAGCGGACGATCGGCGCTCAAATAGCCATCACCACCGTTCTTGCCGATGAGCTATGGCTCACCAGGGTCGATGTCAGCGAGATCGAAAACGCGGTGCTCAATCTCGCGATCAACGCACGCGATGCAATGCCGGAGGGCGGCAAGCTCCTGATCAAGACCCGCAATGTGATGATCGACGAGAAGGGCCAGCACGCCCGCCAAGATATTCCGCCGGGCAGATATGTGAGCCTATCGGTTTCGGACACCGGTTCGGGCATGCCGCCCGAGGTCTTGGCGCGGGTCTTCGAGCCTTTCTTCACGACCAAGGAGTATGGCAAAGGGACAGGACTTGGCCTTGCCAGCATCTATGGATTCGTCCGGCAATCGGGCGGCGAGATCCGCATTTACAGCGAAGCGGGCCGCGGCACGACGATCAATATCTATCTTCCCGAACATGCAGGACGCGCGGGGCGCGCGGATTCGGTGTCGCA
>JAFMSB010000391.1 GCA_017353815.1 Methylocapsa sp.
GAACTGCGAGTGCGCGGCATCAATACGGCGATCCCCTACACCGTCGACGAAAACGGCGCCTTCACCGATCACGCGCCGGGGTTTGCGGGAAAGCGCGTCATCACCGACAAGGGCGAGAAGGGCGATGCCAACGAGGCCGTGATCAAGGCCTTGATCGAGGCGGGCCAGTTGCTCGCGCGCGGCAGGCTGAAGCATCAATATCCGCATTCCTGGCGTTCCAAAAAGCCGGTCATTTTTCGCAACACCCCGCAATGGTTTATCGCGCTGGATACGACCCCTCACCCCAGCCCTTTCCCGCAAGGGGAGAAGGGGCTCACGCTCCGCGAAATCGCGCTGCGCGAAATCGCGGCGACAAAATGGTATCCTCCCTCTGGCGAGCACCGCATAAGAGGCATGGTCGAAAACAGGCCCGACTGGGTCGTCTCGCGCCAACGTGCCTGGGGCGTGCCAATCGCCATCTTCGTGCGCAGGCAAACCCAAGAGATCCTTATCGATTCGAGGGTCAATCAGCGGATCGCCGAGGCGTTTGAGCAAGAGGGCGCGGATGCCTGGTTTGCAGAAGGCGCGGCCGCACGCTTCTTGAAGCCCGAGTACGAGCCTGGAGATTATGAAAAAATCGACGATGTCCTCGACGTCTGGTTTGATTCAGGCTCGACTCACGCCTTTACGCTCGGTGACCCCGCGCACTTTCCCCGGCTTGCGGGCATTCGCCGCATTCGCGACGGCGGGACTGATGAGATCATGTATCTCGAAGGCTCGGACCAGCATCGCGGCTGGTTCCAGTCTTCCCTTCTCGAGTCGTGCGGCACGCGCGGGCGGGCGCCTTACGATGCGGTTTTGACCCATGGTTTCTTCCTCGACGAGAAGGGCCAGAAAATGTCAAAATCGCTCCGTAATGTCGTGGCTCCCCAAACCGTCATCAATGATGCGGGCGCCGATATCTTGCGCTTCTGGGTCGCGGCCTCCGACTATTCCGACGATGTGCGCATCGGCCCGGAGATCTTAAAGACTTTTGTCGAGACCTACCGGAAACTCCGCAACACAATCCGCTGGATGCTGGGCACGCTTTCGCATTATGACCCTGCGAGAGCGGTTGGCTTTGAGGCGATGGATGAGCTTGAAAGGCTTATGCTTCATCGCCTCGCCGAGCTCGACGATGAGATCCGCGCAGCCTATGCGCGATTTGATTATAAGCGCGCCGCCGCGCGGCTTACATCTTTCCTCAATACCGATCTTTCGGCATTTTATTTCGACATTCGCAAGGACACGCTCTATTGCGAGCCTCCGTCGAGCACAAAGCGGCTTGCCGCGCTTGCAGCGATCGAGCAGATTTTTCGCTGCGTGACATTATGGCTTGCCCCCGTCCTTGCCTTCACAGCCGAGGAAGCGTGGCTTTCCCGCTATCCCGGGGCCATTTCGGTACATCTTGAAACTTTTCCCGAGCCTCCTGCAAATTGGCGCGATAACGCGCTTTCCGAAAGATGGGAAAAGATTCGCCGTGCCCGCTTGGTCGTGACCGGAGCTCTGGAAATTGAGCGCGCGCAAAAGCGAATCGGCTCCTCACTTGAGGCCGCGCCAAGAGTTTTTGCCGCCGACCCAGATCTTCGCGCAATCCTCGACAGCGTGGATTTCGCCGAGATTTGCATTACGTCGGATATCGCCATCGAAGCGGGTGCCGGGCCGGAAGAGGCGTTCCGCCTCGGCGATGTCGCCGGCGTAGCAGTAATGCCGCTGCGCGCCGAAGGCCGCAAATGTGCCCGGTCCTGGAAATATTCGCCGCTCGTCGGCTCGGATGCCGAATTCCCGGATGTCAGCCCGCGCGACGCCGAGGCACTGAAGGAGCTTCGTGCCCTCGGGCAATGGCCATGAGCCCGCGCCGCCTTGGCCTGCTTGCGTCTCTTGGCACATTGGCCGCCGATCAGGCGAACAAGCTTTGGCTGATCTTTGTATTTGGCATCGAGCTGCATCAGCCGCTTCGAATCACGTCTTTTTTCGATATTGTGTACGCGAAGAATCCCGGTATCTCATACTCTCTCCTGCCGGCCCGGACGGGGGCTCAGCGGCTCGCCTTGCTCCTTTTCATTTCCGCCTCCACGGCCTTTCTCGCGCTCTGGTTGTGGAGAGCGGGGACGAGGGTTGCTGCTTTTGGACTAGGCCTCATTATTGGCGGTGCGCTCGGCAATTTTTATGACCGGCTTGCCTATGGCTTTGTCGCCGACTTCTACCATTTCCATTTGGGCTCGTTTTCCTGGTATGTGTTTAATGTCGCCGATGTTGCGATTGTGCTTGGCACAGGCATGTTAGTTTACGATGCCTTTGTCGCGGACAAAAAGCCTCCCGGGCGGCAGCCGGCGGGACGCGAATGAGGAAGCCCGTTGGCCCTCTGCCTCCAAAAAGCCCCGAATGCAGGCAAAATGCG
>JAFMSB010000077.1 GCA_017353815.1 Methylocapsa sp.
TGTCCAAGCGGCGGGTTGAAGTTCGTCCCTTTCCGGTCCTGACCGGCCGGGGCGCGGCAGTTGCGGGGCATCGCCGCGTGCTTCAATCGTTGAGCTGCCTGCAATCGTTGAGCTGCCTGCTGGCGCGCCGGAAGCGCGGTCTTCCCGCAGCGATACGACGGCGCGGTAATAGGAAGCAGCGTCCATCCGCTGGTAAAGTGTAGGGCTTATTCTTCGGCTCCCGTAAGCGCTTGCAGCGGCCAAGTTCCTGCAACACCGCCTCAATAAGACTTCTCTTCGATAATCTCCGAGTTGAGGCGGAAATTGATCGATTTTTTCAAGGCGGCGCGGTGGTCGTTCAACTGATAAATCCGCCTTGCAAGAACAGTAAACTCCTGGCCGAAATCGCCCCGCGCCTCATGGTCCCGGATGGCATTTTCGGCATCCCATAACAGGCCGTTGACGGATTTGAGTTCTGCCGAGAGCTTGGATAGCTCGCCGCCGCAAAAACCGCACTGGGCCTTAAGCATTTGCAAGAGGGAAAGCTCATGGCGCACATGAGCAAGCTTTTCTTCGGCGGTGATGCGGGCTTCCTTGATTTCCAAGATACTAATCTTGTCGATGAGCTCACCCGCAGAGCAGGGGATAGCGACCGCCATTTTCTGCTCGCGGGCGCCTTCTGGCTCGCGGGCTTCCGGCGCCGTAAGCTCCTCGACCGCGCGGGCGATTCTTGCAAAGACGGGCTCCCAACCGCCGTCTTCCGTCTGGCGAAAGAGACGCATGCCCGGGTACCAAGGGCAATCCTCGCGATCTAAAAGCCAGCGCCAGTCGGGGATCTTTTTAAGGGCAACGAAAGCAGGCCGTCCCAATGCCCCCGCAAGATGGGCAATCGAGGTATCGGAGGTGACGATGAGATCGCAATTTGCCATGACCGCAGCGCAATCTACGAACGAGTCCTGTCCCGCGTCAAAACCAGCCCCCGGGCTTTCGATAGTGAACCGGCCGCCGCCGGAATCCACAAGCAGGTCATCTTGATCTTTCATAAGGCTGATGAGACTTGCACCGGGGATCGCGGCAACCGGCGCAAAGGCGGCGAGCGGAATCGACCTTTTGAGATTGATGAATTTATTGCCCTGCCAGGCTATCCCGATCTTGAATCCCGCGGCGCCAATTCGTTTCGCCCATTTTTCCTTCCGGTCTGGCTCTGGATAAAGATATGGGACCTGAGCCGGAATCGTTTCAAGACCGGTTCGAAAGCCGTGGGGGAGACTCATAAGCGCGCATTGAAAATCGCAGTCTTTGATTTCATCCGGCCTCTCAACAAAATGGATTGGCGCGGGCAAGGTCGAGAGCAGCCGGCGCATGCTCTTGCGGCAGAGAAATGCAACCTCGGCTCCGGATGCGGCGAGGGACGGCAGGTAGCGCGAAAACTGAATGAGATCGCCAAGACCTTGCTCATCCCAAACCAGGAGTTTTTTTCCGCGCAATTCTTGGCCGTCCCATTGCGGAAGATCCGAATGGATCATTTTAGGCGGAGCGTTGGAGCGCTCCCAGCGGCTCTCAAAATCGGCGAACCCCTCTCTCAACCGGCCTTTAAGGAGTAACGCTCCGGCCCTATTGTTGCGCGCATCCGGATAAACCGGCTTAATCTTCAACGCCTCATTGAAGCTTTCGAGGGCTTCGTCGATTTGGCCAAGCTCCTTGAGTGCCACGCCAAGGCTTGAGAGCGCCTCGGCATAGCCGGGCTTTATTCGCAGAGCCTGGTAATAGCTTGCGATCGCGTCGCGAAAATGCCCGAGCTCCTGCAAGACATTGCCTTTGTTGAGCCACGTTTCTGGGGCCTCGGGATTGTGCCGCAACGACTCTTCGAGGCTCGCCATGGCCTCCTCCAAACGCCCGCATCTTTGCAAAGCTCCACCACGAATACCAAGGCATTGCGAATGGCCGGGCTTTTGGCGCAATGCCTCATCACACGATAGAATTGCCTCTTCCGTTCTTCCTAACCGCAGCAAGATGTTTGCGCGATTTGCAAGTGCAGGGAGAAATCCCGGCCGGATCCGAAGGGCATAGATGCATGCGGCGAGTGCATCCTCATCCCTGCCCAATTCATGAAGAACATTCCCGCGGTTGCAAGATGCCTCATAATAGGACTGATCAAGGGTAAGCGCCTCGTCGTAAGCGGCAAGCGCCTCTTGCGGCCTTCCAAGCGCCTGCAACGCTATTCCCTTGTTGTAGAGAGCCTGCGGATATCCATTGCGGTATTGCGATGCAAGGTCATAGGCGTCAAGCGCCTCTTCAACACGCCCGAGCCTTTGGAGGACATTGCCTCTGTTTAATTCTGTGTCCGCATCCGGCGGGCCGCGCCGGGCTGCTTCCTGATAGGCAGCCAAGGCCTCATTATGGCGGCCAAGTTTCTGCAAGACCGATCCGCGATTGAATGAATTCGTGCCCTCTGGCGGATCTATGGCTTCGATCGCATCAAAGCAGGCGAGGGCCTCGTCGAGCCGCCCGAATCGCTCGAGAAGTGCTCCGCGATTGGTGAGTGCCCCCCGATGGGCGGGGCACGAAGCCAATGTCCGCTCGTAAGCGGCAAGCGCTTGCGGCAACCGGCCAAGACTTTGCGACACAACGCCGGTGCTGAACAGGGCCTCCACGTCCTGCGGACGCAACTTTAGGATCGCCTCAAACGATTCGAGTGCGTCGTGAGGCTGTCCGAGGCGTTGCTGAACG
This sequence comes from Methylocapsa sp., assembly GCA_017353815.1. Lineage (GTDB taxonomy): Bacteria > Pseudomonadota > Alphaproteobacteria > Rhizobiales > Beijerinckiaceae > Methylocapsa. The sequence goes on from JAFMSB010000077.1 coordinate 2,710, forward strand.
ACAGCCCGCGCGGCAAGCGCATCCAAAAACGCAGGTTGCAGAAGCAGGGCGCGATTGAGCCAACTGAGGGCATCCGGCAGCCTTCCGGCATTAAAATGGATGAGCCCGGACACATAAGCGCCGGCGCTGCTCTTTGCCGCTATTTCCGCATATGGCTCGATTTGATGAAGCGCTTCCTCGCCTTTGCCGGCCCCGAGCAGCGCAAAGGCCTTGGAGAAGGCAAGTTGCAACGCCTTGCTGGAGGACTCGCCGCTACCCGCGTCTTGGTTTGGCTGTTTACGCGCAAGGATGTTCATTTATGCGTGCCAATCACGGTTTTGCCTGCCGATGACTATTGGGTTCATTGGCGGCGCGATCTCGCCATTGCCGGCAAAGATCGAGCGCCGGAGCAACGGGAGGCGAGACTCCCGCAATGTTTGCCAGGACCCAGAGAGAATCTGGGCGGATTGAAGCGAAGCAAGCTTTCGCGGGCCTGATCGCCGCCTTGCCTGCGCACCAGCCGTTTGGAAGCCCCATGGCCCCGTGAAGCTGTCCCGGCCGCCGCTGGCCATCTCCTGCTTATGCGTCCGGTTCGAACCGTTAACCAGTATGCTTTAAGCCCGGTTAAGATATCGCGTGCATGTCTTGGCAATGGCACGCCCCCCTTTGCCATTTGCCGCAGTTGCTGCCTTGTCTGTGGCGGTCGCCGCCTGCTCAAACTATGAAACACCCCGCCGGCCCGTTTGGCGGAGCGCGGCGGAAAAGGCATGCCTCGCGCGAAAGCCTTTTGCGGTCTCGGAATTTATCCAGCCTGTTCGGGCGATCGATGGCCCGGGCGTCTGCGGGCTCGATTATCCTTTCAAGGTGACCGCGCTGCTCGATGGCCGCGTGCGGTTCAATTCGGCCTATACGCTTGGCTGCCCTATGATCGCCCGGCTGAATGCCTGGCTGGAGGAGGTTGTGCAGCCCGCCGCCCGCGCCCGTTTCGGCCAGGAAGTGGCGGAGATCGAAGGCATGGGGGCGTACAGCTGCCGGACGATGAACAATTTGCCGGGAGGGCGCATCTCCGAGCACGCCTTCGGCAATGCCCTGGATATCGGCGGGTTCCGGCTCCAAGACGGGCGCGAAATTAGCATCCTGCGCGATTGGGCAAGGGGCGGCGAAGAGACCAAGGCCTTCTTGCAAGATGTTCATTCCGGCGCCTGCCGCCAATTCACGACAGTGCTCGGGCCAGGTTCAAATATGTTTCATTATAACCACGTCCATCTCGATCTTGCGCTGCACGGAAACACGGCCTGGGGCCCGCGCCGGATATGCAAACCCCAGCCTGCCCCAAGCCTTCTCCCCGGGCCTCCGCGCGACAATCTCCCCAACCCGCCCGAGATTGATGAGGAAATCGATATTGCCGGAGCAAGAACTCCGGCCGAGCCGGCCGCGATCTACGGAGGGCCAGGGCAGGGGCCGCCCGCGCCTATTCCGGATGCTCTGTTCGCGGATGCCCTGCGCATTCCTGCCGCACGCGCCTATGCGCCGCTTCCGCCCGAGCCGGTGGGGACGCCGCTGCGTGGCACGGCGCCCCGAGCTCCCGAAGGCAAGCCCGCCGACTGGGATCTAACGCCCCGAGCTGCCGGCCAATAGTTTGGGCCATGTTATTATCTCAGCCCGGCCAAATTGGCGCTTGGCGCCTGATTGCGCCGCCGCCCGCTGGCATGGCCTTGGGCCGGGGCGGCCGGGGACTGGCGAACCGGCGCTCCATTGCCTCTTGGCGCAACGGGACGAGGGCTGATATATTTATCTCAAACATCAAGCGAAGCCACCCCCTCGGCTAAGGAGACAGCAATGGCGCAAGGCGAACCCAAGGAAACCACAGCAGTCGCGCTCTTGCCGAATCTTAAGATCGAGATCTTACACGAGCGATCGCCCGACGGCGATGCCGAGAGGCTTTCAATCAACCTTTTGGCTTATCCATCCTTCGAGGCCTTCGGGCGTTATGTCGAGGCCGCAGGCCCTTTTCTTTTCTGGCCTTGGTTCATGCCGGCAGCCTGGCCCTTCGGCGGTATTCTTGGCGGCCCTCACAGGAAGCCACTTCCCGGGACAGCGGCCACAGCGCTCGAATCGCCGCGAAACGACGTCCAGCGGGACGAGTAAATCCGCGGGTTCTCGCGGCGGGGCAATAGGACGCCGGAACAAACCTCCAGGGAGTTCGAGTTCTGAAGCTCCGAGAGTTGCCAATCGTTCGAAGTAAGGTGTTTCGCCAGTTTCCGGTCTTGGAAAAATTTGGCCCGGCGGGGACGAGCATTCGCAGAAGCCGGAATTTTGTTTGCAAAATAATCCGGCGAAAACAAGGGCTCGATGGGGCAGCGCCGATGCCGCAAGGTTTTTCTCAGGCGCAGGGTGCGGCCTGCCGCCGGTTTCCAATCGTTCGCGCGGCGCGCCGGGAAATGTTTTCGAACGCGCGCTTCAAGAGCCCGTGCGCGCGCTGCGCCCGGTGCAAAACCGGGGAAAGAGTGTGGGATCTTACCGTTTTCCGGCCGCCTGCGGGCCGCTCGGGCTTTGGCGTGAGCATTGGCGGCTACCCGCCGCGCGCGGCAAAGCTTATTTATTTGCGGCATACCGGCCTATCTTATTTCTTGCCAAATAGGGGTCTATGCGAATGCTTCGCTCCCGTGAAGCAAAGCCCATGTCTGCCGCACCGAAAGTTGCCGAATCGCCGGCCGAAGCTGCTGCCAATCTCCTGACCCGGCTTGGACTTGCCACATTGTTCGTGGGGCTGCCATGCTGCGGGGTTTTTTGGCGCGGCGCAATTTACGTGCTGATGCCGGTCGGCGCGATTCTGATTTTGTTGGGAGCGCTGCTGCATGCTCCTTTGCGGCGAACTCGCCGGTTATCGGAAGCCCTTACCCGGCAAACGAGTTTAACAGCCTTATTCGTCGGTTTGTGGGCCGCTCTTTCTCTCATTTGGACACCCTTTCCGGCTGAGGCCTACCCGCGATTCTTGCAAGCATCCGGCGCCGCGCTTTTGGCTGCTTTGGCCGCGATTTACTTACCGGCACGCATCCAGCCCTTTGATCTTTATCTGTTGCCTGCGGGCCTTGCCGTGGCGAGCACGGCCACGATCGGCTTGGCTTATTTTGGTCTCCCCTGGTTCTTGGGCGGCTTTGCCTTTGACGAGACGCTCTTTGAGCTCGCCCTTGTTACGGCTATTGTTCTTGTCTGGCCGGCCTTGGGACTGCTGTCCTTGCGCGAGGAATGGATGGCCGCGGCAAGCCTTGCGATTCTGGTGGCCAGTGTGGCGCTCGCAGGTCTTGCTCAGATTGCGCTTCTGGCGACCGGAGCGGGAGCTCTTGTATTCGCCACGGCCATGTCTCGCCCCGAAAGAACAGCGAAAGTGTTGGCGTGGCTAATGGCAGGCTTGTTCGTGCTGGCTCCTCTTATCCCCCTGGTTTACCGATTCACACTAAGGTTGACAGGAGTCGAGGCCGGCCCTGTTTCGGCGCCTATGCTTGTTTGGGGTAACCTCGTGGTGTCGCAATGGCCGCGCTTAATTACTGGACATGGTTACGGATTCGTCCACAGGGGCTTGGATCTCGTTTATCTTCCTCTTGAGACACCCAGAAGCCTGCTCTTCGTCCTTTGGTATGATCTCGGAGTGGTTGGCGCTGCTGGCTTTGCATTTCTTCTTTTGCAGCTTTTCACTGCAGCCGGGAAAATTCCGGCAAGCGCGGCACCCGCCGTGCTCTCCGGCCTTGCTGCAGTGCTGACGATTGCCATTTTGGGGATCGCGGCAGATCAAATCTGGTGGGTAACGCTGATTGCCTGCGATGCGATCGCCTTCGCTCTTCTCATCAAGGCGGCAGACAAAGGCCGGCGTCCAGGCGCGGATGCGATTCGCGCGCTTGAGTCCGGTTAGAGACCGCGGCATGCTGCGGCTAGCACGGTCACGCCGGCGTGAAATCAGCCCAATGTGCTTCGTGGACTAGAACGGCAAAAACATTTGCGAGAAAACGCGAAACAGTTCTTGCCGCGGAAGGGCAGGCCGACTTAACATGCGTGCTGCATGGAAACGGTAATCACCATAAGGAATGCGCGCGAAGGCGACGCCGAAGGGATTGCCGCAGTGCACGACGCTTCCTGGCGCGATGCTTACAGAGGAATCATTCCCGGCCGCGAGCTCGAGCGCATGATTGCCCGCCGCGGGCCGTGCTGGTGGCAATCAGCCATAATCCGCGGCTCGCGGCTTCTGGTCCTCGATTTTGACGAAACAATCGGCGGCTACACCAGCTATGGACGCAACCGTGTCCCTTCGCTGCGTTATGGCGGAGAGATCTTCGAGCTTTATATTGCGCCCGAATTCCAGGGGCTCGGCTTCGGCACGCGGCTGTTCGAGGCGGCCCGCAAAGATCTCGCCGAATATGGCTATCCTTCCTTTCTTGTTTGGGCTCTTTCCGACAACGAGCGCGCGGTCCAATTTTACTTGAAGCTCGGCGGCAGACTCGTGCGCCAGGCTACCGAGCGCTTCGGGCCAGAGACCCGCACCCGCGTCGCGTTCGCCTTTCAGTGACGGCAAGTCGCCGCCCGATGCCGGCAAAGCGAGACATCTTGCCGAAGAGGGAAGCGGGAGGCACGCTCAGCTGCGTCCGCGGTCTCAGGCAAAAAAATTGTCTTACAATAGCCGGGGACAGCGGCAGAGGAAAGTTAGGCGCTGTAAGGT
>JAFMSB010000078.1 GCA_017353815.1 Methylocapsa sp.
TAAGTTTAGAGTCACGTCATGGCCGTGGCGCTGCAGTTTCACGTCAAGAATCGAACTCCCGAGTCTCAATTGGCTCAAGACAACTTCATCCAGGAAAGGCGGCATCACGGGATCGCGGAATACGATCGAATTGTCTTCGTATTGCAGCTCCAGTCCGAGACAAGCTTGGAGAAAGGCAAAAGGCGCCGCTGCCGCCCAGGCTTGCGGCGAACATGCGACCGGATAAGCGATCGGGCCGCGGCGTGGCTTGCGGATGAAACCGCAGAACAACTCCGGCAGGCGCCGCAGTTGCTGCGTCGCGGCCGCCTCGAACATTGCGGCAAACAGGCGCGAGACATGGGAGGAAAATCCGCAGCGGGCAAGACCGAGCGCGATGATGGCGTTATCGTGAGGCCACACCGAGCCGTTATGGTAGGAAATCGGATTGTAGCGCGTTTCGTCGCGTGCGACTGTGCGAATTCCCCAGCCGGAGAAAGATTCGGGCGACAGCAACGCCGCCGCGACGCGCGGAGCATGCGCGCGCGAGGCGATTCCCGCAAAGAGCGCATGCCCTGCATTCGACGCGCGTACCCGGCACGGCTTCTTGTCGCCATCGAGCGCAAGCGCATAGGTGCCGAGATCCTCGCACCAGAAAGCCGTCTCGAAATTGACCCGCAGGACCCGCGCCTCGGCCCGAAGCCTTTTCTCGAAATCGAATTCACCCATGTTGCTGGCGAGCTTGGCCGCCTGCATCTTTGCGGCATAAACATAGCCCTGCACCTCGCAAAGAGCGATCGGGCCCTTTGCCAGCGGGCCATCGGCATGAAAGATCGAGTCATGCGAGTCTTTCCAGCCCTGGTTGGAGAGGCCATGACCGGTCTGCGGCCCATATTCGACAAAGCCGTCTCTATCCAAATCGCCAAATGTGTCGCACCACTGCAAGGCCGTCTTGATATTAGGCCACAGAGAGGAAATCGTCGCAATATCGCCGGTCCGGTCGAAGTACATTCCCGCCAGCATGACAAACAGGGGCGTTGCGTCGACCGATCCATAGTAGAGGCGGAATGGCACCTCGCCGAGATGCGCCATCTCGCCATTGCGGGCCTCATGCAATATTTTTCCGGGCTGCGCATCGGATAAAGAATCGATGTCTTTTGCCTGGGTCCCGGCGAGAAGATGAAGAACGCCCTTGGCAACGGATGGGTCGAGCCATAAGAGGAGCATAGCCGTGATGATCCCATCGCGCCCAAACACCGTGCTGTACCAGGGGATCCCCGCATAGGGATAAATCCCGTAAGCAGTCTTCGTCATCAGCATATGAAGATCGGCTCGTGACCTGCGGCAGACTTCGTCGAAGATGTTGTTTGAGCTTTCGATCTTTACGGCGCGTTCCACCTTGTGCCAGATCGCCCGGTGGCGGGCACGAAAAGCATGACCGAAGGAAAATCGCTTTGGCTCGCTCTTGCCCTCAAAGAGAACCGTTACGAAGATTGATAGGTGTCCCTTGGGCGCGAGCTCCAAAAAATATGCGGCGCGGTTCGCCCGGAGAGAAGACGGCGCCGGCCAAAATATGAGCTTGGTTCTGCGCTTGAGACGGTCGAGGCCCATATACTGGTATTCCACCTGGTCTCCGGTGACCGCTGACGTGCAGGCGCCATGCCGCTCGCGTCTGGTGCCGCGAACCTCGAAAAGGTCGTGAAAGTCCGCGCCAAAGCCGATGTCGACTCGGAAGCGGCTGCTAGTGCCGGCAAAGCTGCGCAAGCCAATTCTCTCATAGTAAACCGCTTGCCAAAGAAACTTGGTGCGCTCGATTGCGATCGTGCCGCGCGGAAGCGTGATTGTGTCATCCGCCACAATATCGGGGTTGGCGAGCCCGACCGTAAGGGCAACATTATCGTCCTCGAGCGCAGAGCTCAAATAAAGCGGCCTTTGGCCTTCGAACCGCAGGCCGTACCACGACAAGAAACGCATATCGTTGAAGTAAAGCCCCTCGGGACCCGTGCCGATCTCGCCGATGTCGCCATTTTCGTCGAACACCGCGAAGGCATCGCCGTGCTTTAAGCTGTGCAACGGCCGGCGAACGAGCGACCCCTCGGCCTCGATATAATGCTCGGGCAGCCTGGCCGCCTCGATAAGCTTATCCATAGGCGCATGCCTTCCGCGCTATGTGTGGCGCTATCGATAAAGATTTGGTGATCTTGGAGCAGCGCCGCCATTGCCGCCGCGGAGCGGGTGCCGCGGCAATTCCATTGCCCACTGCCGATTATCGCGTCAGCCTGCCTGCTGCAAGGCCGGAGGCGGGATCTGCCCAGCGATTTGATCTTGTGGCTCGGCCAAAATCTCCGGCGCAACCGCAACCGGAGGCGGCGTATCGGCCCTCGCCCTTGCGGCCGAGCCGCCCGCCAATAGCCGCTCATAGGCCGCAAGATAGTCCCGGGCCATTCTTTTGGCCGTGAAGCGCCGTTCGAATTCCGCGCGAACCTTGCGGCGGTCCAAGCCGCCGGCCTGCCGGGCCGCTGCCACGGCGGCATCCATGCTTTCGATGATAGAGCCGCTGATGCCATCCTTGACGACTTCCGGCACCGAGCCGTTTTTCCAAGCAATCACGGGCGTTCCCGCCGACATGGCTTCGATCATCACGAGACCGAAAGGCTCCGGCCAATCAATCGGAAACAGCAGCGCGCGCGCCTTGCCGAGAAACTCGCATTTTTGCGCTTCGTTGATTTCGCCGATGAACTCGATAAGGGGATGATCGAGCAAAGGCGCAATTTCGGACCGGAAATAAACCTCATCGACGGGATCGACCTTCGCCGCAATTTTCAGGCGAAGGCCCGCGCGCTTGGCAATTTCGATTGCCCGGTCGGGGCGCTTTTCCGGCGCAATACGCCCAAGGAACGCCAGATAGCTCCCGCCATGAGGGTTGAATGGGCACAGGCCGGGGCCGAGGCCATGCGGAATCGTCGCAAGCCAATTGACATGAGGCGGCATGGGACGGCGCTGCGCATCGGAGATCGACACAAGCGGCGTTTCCGGATAGGCTTCATAAAGAGGCAAAAAGTCCGGTAGGTCGAGACGGCCGTGCAAGGTCACGAGGCATTTGCGCGCAAGATCATGGAACAAGGCCTGCGGCAGCAGGTCGATGTGAAAATGAAGAATGTCGAACTGCGAAGCGCGCCGCCGCACCTCGCGCAGCATGGCAAGCGTGCTTCCAAGATGGTCGCGAATACCCGCAAGCCGCAGGCTTCGCGGCGCGCAAGCGATCAACTCGGCAGCGGTCCTGGATCCTTGGCTCGCAAATAGGCTTACCCGGTGCCCCATTCTCAAAAGCTCTTCCGCGAGCCAGGAAACAACCCGTTCCGTTCCGCCATAGAGCTTGGGAGGAACGGCTTCGGTAAGCGGGGCAACAAGCGCTATTCGCATAAAAACTCCTTTCCGCCCGCCGGCACAGGCGAGAAGATTGACTCGAACGGGCCCGGCGGGGCCATTTGGACTTCCTCATTTTCCGACGAGCGAACGGATGCGCTTGACCACCGCGTCCGGCTTATAGGGTTTGGCGAAGAATGCCTCTTTGGCAATGAGTCCCGAGGTCACGGCAACATCGCCTTTTCCCGAGGTGACCAGCACCGGAACACTTGGATGGTGGTCGCGGATCCAGAGCGCGAGCATCAGCCCGTCCATGCCGCCGGGCAACTGCACATCGGTAAAAACGGCATCCACTTGCTGGAGGGATTTAAAACGCGCGATCGCCTCGGCCGCGCTCGCCGATTCAACGACCGTATAGCCTGCATCCCGGAGGTAATCGGCAATTGTCCGGCGGATCAGGGTCTCATCTTCAACCACCAGGATGGCCCGCCCGCGAGCCAACACCCTGTTCCTTTGGAGATGCTGAGATAGGTGTAGATGCTGAGATAGGACCATATCCTTCAAACCCGGCACCGCAGGAAAGGTTTCCCCGCCGGACCGAAGAAATTATGCGATACCCGGTGGCCGCGCGCAGCCCCCGGCCGGATGCCTTCCATTCAGGCGAGACTAGCGGCAGCGCATTGCGCTCACTCGGCGAGCTTCTCAAGCGGCATCGCGAGGTTCACTATGAGGCCCTCCCGGCCCCAGTCGCGGGAAATCTTGCCGCCCAGCCGGCCTGTCGCCGCAAGCTTCGTGAGAAGACTGCCAAATCCCTCGGTGTCCGGCTCTACATCAATGGGAGGGCCGCCGCGCTCCTGCCATTTCATCCGAAGCTCGTCTTCACAAATCTGCCAGCTAATATCCACGTGACCGGCTTCGCACGACAATGCGCCGAATTTCGCGGCATTTGTTGCGAGCTCATGGAGAAGCATCGCCAGGGCCACGGCTGCCTTGCCTTTAATAGCAAGCTCGGGCCCGCTCATGCGGATCGCGCTTTGATCATGCAGGAAGTAGGGAGCAACAAGGGTTTGGACCAGAGCCGGGAGTGTGGTGGCCCGGTCCGCTGCTAGCTCGGATCCGTTTAGGTCGGGCAAAGTGAGATCATGGGCGCGCGCGAGCGCCACAAGCCGTCCGCTCATGGCCTCGGCAAGCTCTCGCGGCGTCGCGGCAAAGCGCGTGCTGAGCGTAATAAGGCTGCTGGCAAGCGTAAATAGATTCTTGATACGGTGATTCATCTCCCGCAAGAGCAGCCGCTGCTGTTCTTCCGCCTGCTTGCGCTCGGAAATATCGCGGGCCGTCTTCGATGCGCCGACGATTTGGCCCCGCCTGTCCTTGATGGGCGATACCGTCAGGGACACGTCGACGAGGACTCCATCTTTGCGCCGGCGAATGGTCTCGTAATGATCGACACTCTCCCCCCGGCGAATACAATCCAAAATCTGCTGTTCTTCGTCCTGCCTGTCCGATGGGATCAATACGGTGACCGGCTTGCCGACGATTTCTTCCCAGGCGTAGCCATAGAGCCGTGCCGCTGCCGGGTTCCAGCTCGTTATTCTTCCGCCGAGATCCAGGCCCAGAATCGCATCCGCGGATGATTCCACCACCGCGGCGAGACTTTCCGCCGCGAGCTCGTCTTCCTTGCGGCTGGCAAAATCGATGAGCGTGTTTACGGCGCCAGCCAGCGCGCCCGCCTCATCGAACAAGGGTGTTGGATAGGCAAGAAAGGGAATGCGCTTGCCATCCGGCCTCTCGGCCATGGCCTCGGCGCCGGTGAGCGCCCGCCCTTCTCTCAAGGCTACGGCCATGGGGCATTCGCTGTGCGGCATCGGCGTCCCATCGGGCCACAAAAGCCGCCACGAGCCGCACCATTCGTCTTTGCCGAGCTCCGGCCGGCAGCCCCAAAGCGCGGCCGCCGCCTCGTTGTAGAAGGTGATCCGCCCGCAAGCGTCGGTTGCGTAAACAGCCACAGGCAGCGCCCGGAGCAATTGCCCCGATTCGAACTCGCTCGCGATTCCGGGTCCTTTTTTTTCGCTTTTACAGGAGGATAAAGCGGCAACCGCAGCCTTAGGGAGCGAAATCAAATTATCCATCCGGAAACCCCGTACGGTGACTTCGCGGGAACAACGCCGGCGGGACGCCCGAGTTCCGGTTTGCGGAAATCTTTGGCCGGGCCAGCCCCTATTTCGCGCTAAAGCGCATCGAGCAGCGCTTGCGCACTTGAAGCCTCGGCCTTGCCCGGCATCTCTTCTACGCTGAGCTTCCGCACCGCGCCATCATCTATAAGCATCGCGTAACGCTGCGAGCGAATGCCAAGGCCGCGCGCGCTGAGATCGAGCGTCAAACCAAGGGCGCGGGCGAAATCTCCATTGCCATCGGCCAGGAAGGTGATCGTGTCTTTGGCTCCGGTGCTCTTGGCCCAGGCGTCCATGACAAAAACATCGTTAACGCTGGTCACTGCGACCTCGTCGATGCCGCGGGCCTTGAACGCATCAATATTGGCGAGAAAGCCGGGCAAATGGTCCTTGTCACAAACTGGCGTGAAGGCGCCGGCCACGGCGAAGAGGACGACCTTGCGTCCGTCAAAGATTTGGTCCGAGCCGCGCAGCTCGGGCCCTTGCGGCCCCATCACCGTGAACGATGCCTTGGGAACAGGATCCCCAGCCTTGATTGTCATGCTTGCCCTCCGCGCGACTTCTGCCGCAGTTGGAATCATAACCGCGGAAAGATGTCGAGAACAAAAACGGGATTACGCCAGTTCGCTATTCACTGACCTTATCCGGCTGGCTAGTTGAAAATGGCGCTGCATTGGCATTTGCCGCCGGCTGCGATGCCGCATCGAGATCGAGCGAAAATTCGTAGCTTTGCTGTTCGTCTTTTACGGTCAGGATCACCTCGGGGCGCGGGCTTCCGCCCTGCGGACGTTCGGCTTCGACGATCAAAAATTCATTTGGCCGCCCTGCGGGTCTGGTGTCGAAATACCAGCCCCGAGGGGCCTCGGCGAACAGATCGAGCGCTTTTCCGCCGTGGGCCGACAACCGCCAGGTTGGCAATCGTGCCCCTGCCGCGCGGACGAGGGTGATTTTGGCATCGCGTTCCCGCGCCGGGAGGCGGATAGGCACCAAGGCATCCGCTTGGCGCAGGGCAGCCGCATCAAGGCTATCGGCCACAGCTCCGGCTTGGCCTGGGACAAAGGTCAGCTTCGCGTCGCCTTTGGCGGGTAAACAAAGGCGCGCGCAAACTGCATAGGAAACGGCGAGCGCCAAGCGCACGGGACGGGCCGGATCCTTCGGCTCGATGCGAAGAGGGAAAATGACATGGCTGCGGTAGCCGAAAGCCTCGATGCCGTCCTCGACGATTCGCTCGGGCGCGGGATAAGAAACGGTAATTGCGGCCACATTTGCCGAGCCATCGAAGGAGAACTCGGGCGCAGCGCCGGCGCCGCCCGGCGTGCGCCAATAAGTCAGCGCGCCCGGATCAAGATTTATTTCAACTCCGGCCCGGTAACCACTTCCGGGCGGTCCGCTAGGCGCGGCAATCAGCCGCAAGGACGATTTCGGCCCGGAGAGACGCGCCGCTGTGTAAGGGTCGGCATGGCCCCCCTTCGCGAGCAGAAGTGGCAAGAGGCTCGCGCCGACGATAAATAAAACAACTGTTGGTCCGGGGGTTGAAAGCTGGAAGGGCTTTTGCATTAGATTTTGGAAGATTCGCGCCAGTGGTTGTGCATTTGGCGGCAACTTATCCTGCCTCGCTCAGCCCGGCAACTTATGGCGCGGTTCACCTTGGTTGAAGCTGGAGGGGCGCCTGCATGGGATCGATAAAATTGGCAACGCCGCCGCGCCCAAGCGGCTTCCTCGATGGGCAGCTGCTCATTGCAATGCCGGGCATTATGGACGAACGCTTCGCGCGGTCCGTTATTTATATTTGCGCCCACTCCGAAGAGGGGGCGATGGGAATCGTCATCAACCGGCCGGCCGAAAGGGTCGATTTCCCTCAGCTCCTTATCCAGCTT
>JAFMSB010000392.1 GCA_017353815.1 Methylocapsa sp.
TATAAGGATCTTCGCGGCGGGAGCCATCTTGGTCGCCAACGAAGCGGGCGAGCTCCGCAAGCGGGTCATTCTCCCCTCCCCCAAGAGAAAGGGGTTTACGCAGCCGCCGCTCAAATTCTTCCAGATCGATCATCGGACGCCGCCTTACCAATGGCTCACTCATCTTACGCACCCTCCTATCGCAACTTCGTGGCGGAAGAGCCGCCAGTCCACGTCATTGCCACACTCGGCAAACTCGCTTGCCTTCGAACCGCCGGGCAATCCGCGGATGTCCTAATTCTGACAAATATTGTAATACAATATTTGTCATTTTGCACGCGCCCTTTTTGACCCAGCCACAGGGACCCGTTTGTGACCGTATGTGTTTACCTGCTTCCGGCGCGGCGCCCGCGCTTTCTCTACCTCGCCAAACGGACGGCTTTAACGCCTGCGCGGGCCGGGCGCGGGGCTTCTGCCAGATGCCGTCCTAGCCTGATGCCTGGCCCAAGGTTCTTCATCGCATCTCCTCGGGAGCACTCACGCCTAGGATTCCGAGCCCCGAGGCGAGCACGGCCGCCACGGCGGCGACAAGAGCCAGCCGGGCGATAGTTAAATCTCTACGCTCTTCATTAAGAAAACGTAATTGTGGCCGTTCTTTGCCACGGGTCTGATGCGCGTGCAGGCTGGAGGCGAGGTCATGCAAATAAAAGGCGATCCGGTGCGGCTCGTCATATTGCGCGGCTTGTTCCACAACCCGCGGATATTGAGCGATAAGCTTCATTAACGCCGTCTCTCCTTGATCTTGCAAAAGATTTAGATCCGCTTCCATGAGGAAGGGGGGTGACAGGTCAACTTCTGGCAGGACCTCGCGCGCGCGGCGGAGCACCGATCTCGCACGCGCATGCGCATATTGCACGTAAAAGACGGGATTGTCCTTCGATTGTTCGATAACCCGGCCTAAATCGAATTCGAGCGGCGCGTCGTTTTTGCGGAACAGCATCATGAAGCGGACCGCATCCACGCCCACCTCGTCGATAACGTCGCGCAGAGTTATAAAGTCGCCCGCGCGCTTGGACATTTTTAGAGGCTCGCCACAGCGCAGCAGCTGAACCAACTGACAAAGCTTGACGTCGAGCGTTGTGCGCCCCTCCGAGAGCGCCTCGACCGCGGCCTGCATCCGTTTCACATAGCCGCCATGATCGGCGCCCCAGACATCAATCAGCAACAGGTAGCCGCGATCGATCTTCGCCTTATGGTACGCAATATCCGAGGCAAAATAGGTGTAAGATCCATCCGATTTCATGAGCGGGCGGTCGCTATCGTCGCCAAAGGCGGTCGAGCGGAAAAGCGTTTGCTCGCGATCCTCCCAATCTTCCATGAGTTGGCCTTTCGGGCGCGGCAAGCGCCCCTCATAGACCAGCCCGCGGCTGCGCAATTCCGCGATTGCCTTGGCGACGAGATCCCCTTCTTTCCCGCAAGTCAGCGAACGCTCGGAGAAAAAGATTTCGTGCTCGATGTTGAGCGCCGAAAGGTCGGCGCGGATCATCTCCATCATGGCTACGATTGCGGCCGCCCGCACTTCCTCGAGCCATTCAGCCTCCGGGCGGCCCAAAAATTCGCGGCCGAATTCTGCCGCAAGCTTCTGTCCTACGCGTTTGAGATAGACTCCGGGATAAAGCCCTTCGGGAATTTCGCCGGTGCCTTCGCCGAGCGCTTCCTTGTAACGCAGGTAGGCGGAGCGAGCCAAAACATCAACCTGCGCGCCGGCATCGTTGATATAATATTCGCGCGTGACCCGATGGCCCGCGAATTCCAAGAGATTGGCGAGCGCATCGCCGAATACCGCGCCGCGGCCATGCCCGACGTGCATCGGGCCCGTCGGATTAGCCGAGACATATTCGACATTGATTTTCATTTGTGCGGTTCGAGCGGGGGAAGGCCTTCCAAAATCCGGGCCTTGCTCGAGCGCTGCGCGCAGCAAGCGGTGAAACGCCGCAGGTCGAAGACGAAGATTTATAAAACCGGGCCCGGCGGCCTCGGCCCCGGCAATCGTCGGCGCATTTGCAAGCGTGGAAACGATCTCTGCGGCAAGATCGCGCGGGCTGCTGAAAAAGGGCCGCGCCGCCTTCGCATAAACCATGGCCGCATTGGTTGCGAGATCGCCATGAGCGGGATCGCGCGGCGGCTCGACAACGAAGCGCCCAAAATCGAGATTTTTTGGCAAACGGCCGCTTGCGGCGATCCGGCGCAGGCTGGCAGCGATCAGATCGTGGACTTCTACGTAAAGATTCATTTACTATTACCTAACTGGTACTATCACCTATCTCATGGGCCAGCCTGTCTGGCCCAGCCATGAGCAGCAGGCGATATTGAATCTGCACCGCGGAGCGGGCCCGCGCTTGCCGGCCCACAGTATCGCGCTTGCCGACC
>JAFMSB010000393.1 GCA_017353815.1 Methylocapsa sp.
GGATTGCCCGCAATCCGCGCACCGGCGCGCAAGTCCCGGTGGCGGAAAAATCCGTGCCCTTTTTTAAGACCGGGAAAGAGATGCGCGAGCGCTTGAACCAGAACAACGGCGCCTGACCTCGCGCTTCGCGCCGGAGCCGAAGGTGATCGGGGGATGGGGCCGCGGTGCTCGGCATCTTTACCAGCGGGTAGAAAATAATTTAGAAGCGCGCAGTTTGCGGCATTGTACGGCGGGCGAGGGATGAAACGTCTCCTAAAATTCCTTCTCTTGGTTCCAATCGCGGCCGCCGTGCTGGTCCTTGCCGAGGCGAACCGCCATCGAGTGCCGATCTACCTTGACCCGCTTTCAGGCTCTTCGGCGGAGGGAACGCAGGTCACCTTGCCGCTCTTTGCCGTGATCCTTGCCGGGGTGGCGGTTGGCGTCGTCCTCGGGAGCGTCGCGACCTATTTCGAACAGGGCAGGCACCGGCGGGCCGCGCGCATCGCCCGCGCCGACGCCGAATCGTTGCGGGCAGAGCTCGCCCGCCTGTCGCGCGCGCGCCCCCGCGAAAAAGGAAAGACTTGATAGCTCAACCGTCTTTGAGCTGCCGCGCACAGGCTATGCCCATGGGCACAATCGTCAAAATTTGCGGCCTGACGTCTGAGGAGGCGCTCGATGCCGCGATTGCCCATGGCGCGGATATGGCCGGATTTATCGTCCATGAGAAGAGCCCGCGCCACATCTCTTTGGGGCTCGCTGCCCGCCTTGGAAGAAGGGCTGGGGCAAGGATTTGCAAGGTCCTGCTGACCGTCGATGCGGGCGACGCGCTGCTTTCTGCCGCAATTGCCGCGCTCGATCCGGCGGCTCTTCAGCTGCATGGCGCCGAGACAGCCGGGCGCGTCGGCGCAATTCGCGCCCGCTTTGGCCTGCCGGTCATCAAGGCCATCGGCATTGGATCGGCCGATGATCTTGCGCTGATCGCCCAGTTTGAAACCGTGGCCGATCTTCTGCTCTTGGATGCCAAGCCTGGGCCGCAGGCGAGAACCCTAGGCGGCACCGGCAAAAGCTTTGATTGGGGCATCCTTGCCGGGACAAGAGTTGCAAAACCCTGGCTGCTTGCGGGAGGCCTCGATGCCGCAAATGTCGGCTCTGCTCTCGCACGGACGGGCGCGCGGGGCGTCGATGTTTCTTCGGGCGTGGAGGGCGCCCTGGGGATCAAAGACGGAGCCAAGATCGCCGCATTTATAGCGGCGGCGAGGCTTGCGGCCGAAAATTCAAGTCCGGCTCCGGCCCTTACCTGAGCACGAAAGGCAGCCGCATGGCGCCCGTTCCGAATTCCTACCGCACCGGCCCCGACGAGCGCGGCCATTTTGGCATTTTTGGCGGAAGGTTTGTCGCCGAAACCTTGATGCCGCTCATCCTCGATCTCGAAAAACACTATTACTTCGCCAAATCCGACCCTGCCTTCAAAGCCGAGCTCGGTGATCTGCTAACCCACTACGCGGGCAGGCCGAGCCCGCTTTATTATGCCGAGCGCCTCACAAATTACGTCCGGCAAAAAGCCGCGGCGGCGGGGCGCGAAGGCGGAGCAAAAATCTACTTTAAGCGCGAGGAGCTCAACCACACCGGCGCGCATAAGATCAACAATGTGCTGGGCCAGATCCTTCTTGCGCAAAAAATGGGCAAATCGCGCATCATCGCCGAGACGGGCGCCGGCCAGCATGGCGTCGCAACGGCCACCGCCTGCGCAAGATTTGGGCTCGAATGCGTGGTGTATATGGGCTCGGTCGATGTCGAGCGGCAAAAGCCCAATGTCTTTCGCATGAATCTCCTCGGCGCCAAGGTCGTGCCGGTCGAATCGGGGGCACGGACTCTCAAGGATGCGATGAACGAGGCGCTGCGCGACTGGGTCACCAATGTCGAAAACACGTTTTATTGCATCGGGACGGCCGCAGGCCCGCATCCCTATCCGGCGATGGTGCGCGATTTCCAATGCGTGATCGGCGAGGAGACAAAAGCGCAGATGCAGGAGGCCGAGGGCAGGCTGCCCGATTCGCTTTTTGCCTGCATTGGCGGCGGCTCGAACGCGATCGGGCTCTTCCACCCGTTTCTCGATGAACCGTCAGTTGAGATTTTTGGCGTCGAGGCGGCGGGCTATGGCCTCGACAAAAAACATGCGGCATCCTTGGCGGGCGGAAGGCCCGGCGTTTTGCACGGCAACCGGACCTATCTCTTGATGAATGCGGACGGCCAGATCGAGGAGGGCCATTCGATCTCGGCCGGGCTCGATTATCCGGGCATCGGCCCGGAGCACGCCTGGCTCAAGGAAACGGGCCGGGTGACTTACCTTGCCGCGACCGATGCCGAGGCGCTCGCCGCCTTTCAGGTCTGCGCACGGCTCGAGGGCATCATCCCGGCGCTC
>JAFMSB010000394.1 GCA_017353815.1 Methylocapsa sp.
AAAGCGCAAGCCAAAAGGGCGCGAAGCGAGGCCGGCTGCGAACCGGAGCAAACGCCGCCCTCCGGGCTTCTCGCGGACATCCCCCTCGCCCTGCCCGGGCTCACGCGCGCCGTCAAATTACAGGCAAGAGCAGCGTCGGTTGGGTTCGATTGGAACGACGCCCGGCTCGTCCTCGAAAAGATCCGCGAGGAGACCGAAGAACTGGAAGCGGTTCTCAATTCAGGCGGCAGCGAGGAGATCGAAGACGAAGCCGGCGATCTGCTGTTTGCGGTAGCCAATTTCTGCCGCCATGCTCACGCCGACCCGGAAGCCGCTATTCGCCGTGCCAATGCCAAATTCGAGCGGCGTTTCGGCTTCATCGAAGAGACATTGGCGCAGCAAGGAAGGTCTCCTGCCGAGGCAGGGCTTGAGGAAATGGAAAGCCTTTGGGAGAGGGCAAAGCGAAGCGAGACGGGTTAGAGGCGGACTGTTTCCCCATGGGGGGTATGCCTGGCCGCAGCAAGAACCCTAGGCCCGCTGGCGGATATTTTGCCCTGCCAGTGGTTGCCTGTCCTCAGCGCGGGCAAACTTCTTGCGCACCCGCCCGGCCCATTCCAGCGCCACCCGGACGCGATAATGCGTGGCCCCATCCGCGCCCTCGTCTTTATGCAAGATCTCCGTATGTTTATGTAACCAGTTGACTTCATGGCCGTTCGCAGGATCAAGCACGAGGTCGAAGACAGGCCGCTCTCCGGCGAGCCTTTCTTCGATCGCGGTGCTGAGCTCGTCCACGCCCTGCCCCGTCAAAGCCGAGACAATGACCGGTTTGCCCACCGCCGGCCGGCCAAGGCTAGGCCGGGCACTGGCGCCGTCTATGAGATCGCTTTTGTTCCACACTTCCAAGAGGCGCCGGCCGGCCGTCAGGTCGATGCCGAGACTTGCGAGGACAGCTTCGGCATCGGCTCGCTGGGCTTCCGTGTCGGGATGGGCAATATCCCTAATGTGCAAAATGAGATCGGCCTCCTCCACTTCCTCAAGAGTTGCCCGGAAGGCCTTGATTAACATGGTTGGCAGGCCGGAGATGAAGCCCACAGTGTCGGAGAGGATGATCTGACCGCCATGCGGGAGTTTGATTGCGCGCGAGGTCGGATCGAGAGTTGCGAAAAGCTGGTCTCCAGCGGCGACCCGGGCCTGCGTCAAGCGGTTGAAAAGGGTGGACTTCCCGGCGTTGGTGTAACCCACCATGACAACCACGGGATAAGGCACGGCGCGGCGGCTCTTGCGGTGCAGGCCGCGTGTACGCCGCACGTTTTCGAGCTCTTCATCGATCCTGGTCATCCGCTCTTCGATGAGCCGGCGGTCCGCCTCGATCTGGGTTTCGCCGGGGCCGCCGAGGAAGCCAAAGCCGCCACGCTGACGCTCAAGGTGAGTCCAGGAGCGGACGAGCCGCGATTTTTGATAGGCGAGATGCGCGAGCTCGACTTGCAGCGCTCCTTCCCTTGTGTGTGCGCGGCGCCCAAAAATCTCCAGAATGAGCCCCGTGCGGTCAATGACCTTGGCCGCAAGCGCCTGCTCGAGATTGCGTTGCTGAACCGGAGATAGGGCGCAGTCCATGACGACGAGCTCGATTTGCTGCGCGCCAACGAGAGCCGCAAGCTCCTCCAGCTTGCCTTTTCCAAGAAAGCTTGCCGGGCGAATTTGCCGTGCGCTTGCGATCTGGCTCGCGACCACATCGAGTCCGATCGCCTGCGCAAGCCCAAGCGCCTCCGCAAGGCGCGCACGCCCGGAGCGGCCTTCGGGCTGGGCTGTGCCGAAGCTGGCGGATTCCGTTTTGCTGCGGGAACCGCCCTCCCGATAAGGGCCGATCACAGCGGCCCGCACCCGCCTTTCCGATTCATGGAACAGGCTTTCTTGGCCTGAACTCGGCTTCATTCCCGTAATTCTTTGGGCCTTAAATCCGGATCCTTGACCGGGCATGGTGCGACTTGCGGCCGCCAGTAACCGGTTGGGAAATCGTTTGCAAGCGTCTCGATTTCAAGAAGCAACTGGGCGCGGCATGAAAAGTTTATTCCCCGGCATGGCTGAGAGCCTCCTCGCCAGCCTCAAACATCTGGATGGGCTGCCCCGGCATAATGGTTGATATGGCGTGTTTATAGACGAGCTGGGAATGACCGTCGCGGCGCAGCAACACGCAAAAATTATCGAACCATGTGACAAAACCTTGAAGCTTCACGCCGTTGATAAGAAATATTGTGAGGGGAATCTTGTTTTTGCGGACGAAATTGAGGAAGGTATCTTGAAGGTTTTGTGGCCGGTCTGCACTCATCGGTCAGAATCCTTGTTGTTCTTGGCGCCATAGCGCATATCACAAAAGCTTTGTGATATAGGATCATATTAGACTAAAACCCGGCACGGCAA
>JAFMSB010000079.1 GCA_017353815.1 Methylocapsa sp.
AAGTCGTCATGGACCGTTGCCCGGCAATCGAGATCCGACGCTTGGGAATACCGCCGCCAGGGTAGCGATGGCAGATAGCTGTGGTTTCCGGCACGACCGGATGCGCGTGGACTACTTTTTCGACTTTCTGATTCCCGATATTCTCAGTATTGTGCATTCGCGGGCCGCCGCCAGTTCCCTCGCCTGTCCGCGAAAAATGGTGACCTTATGGGCAGTTTTCGCGGGGATGGACGAAACGGGCGCCGATTGGGAACTGTGGCCGGAGATTCCAGCCTCAATCGGTTCGCATAGCCGCTTAGGCTTTAACCGTGATCTCGACGGCGGTGAGGGGAACCCCAAGCGATTGGGCAAGCGCAGTTTTAGCCTCGACGATTGAAATTGCAGGCGTTTGAGATCCGGCCGAAGGCTTATCTTGCATGACCTCTTCGTCGAACCAGCGGTCTTCGCTGACCAGGACCGAGTCGTCTCCACTTACAAACTCGATTTCTTCCCCGGCCGCGGCTTTCCCAAGCTTAATGAAGTTGAAGTGCCATTCAAATCGTGACCTGTGGCCGCGCCTGCCGGTAATGAACTTGCCGCAGCCAGATCTCTCAAGAGTGCGGCAGATGTAAACGGCTTGCTTCGATGATATATCCAGTATCTTGCAAAACTGGTCGATTCTTATGAATTTGCTGCTGCGCGCGCGCTTCGAAAGATAATCGAAAAGATCCCGGACAACCTTATTCGCCGCGGCGAGCTGCCGGAGCTCCTCAACGATCTCTTTGGACATAACATAAAACCGGGATGAAAATAAATTTTGCTGAATTAGCGCAATAATAATTTTATAAAAAATAATTGTCAACAGCTAAACTCGGGCCCAAGAACCCCCGTAGACAGGCCTCAGAATGCTCCGCCGCGCGATCCGGGCCGCGCCGCCCTGGCTTTAACGGCGGGCAGCTTGCGCTTGCGAAAGCGCCTGCGAATGGGCGACCGCCATGCCAAGAACCACCATTGCGAATGCTTGGTGCAGCAGCCCGGCCCAGAGCGGAACCACAAGGATGAGGGTCAGGATGCCGATAGCGGCTTGCACCCCCGCAAGCCCCGCAATCGCGACGGCGCGCCGCTGCGCCCGGCTTCCTGGTGCAATCCGCCACGCATAAAGGGCCTGGGCGAAGGTCAGCGCCAAAAGCGCATAAGCGGCCATACGATGCTGGAATTGAACCGCAAGGATGTTGTCGAGAAAATTCCGCCAGACCGGCGCCAGGAGCGCTAAGGTGCCCAAAGGGGGCCAAAAAGAGCCATCGATCAATGGCCAAGTGTTGAACGCGCGCCCCGCACGCAAGCCGGCGACGAGCCCGCCAAGCCCAATCTGGAGGAGGACGAGCAGCACGGTCGCCGCCGCAAACCATTTGAATCCGCCGATTTTTGCCACTGGCGTCTCGCCCGTGCGCTGCCGCAAGGATGAAGCGAGCCATACCAGCGCGGCAAAAGTGAGCGATGCCAGCAGAAGATGTATGGCGAGCCGCTCCTGCGCAACTTCGACCCGGCCGGCGAGCCCGGATTTGACCATCCACCAGCCCACAAACCCCTGCAGCCCTCCAAGCAACAATATGCCAAGAAGCTTCGGCTTGAGGCCTTGCGGCAGGCCGCCTTTTGCCCAGAAATAGATCAGCGGAAGAGCCGTGGCGGCGCCGATAAGGCGGCCCAAGAACCGGTGTGCCCATTCGAAATAGAAAATGAACTTGAAGCCGTTCAAATCCATGCCCGGGAATAACTCCGCATACTGCGGGATCTTCTTGTAGCTCTCGAACTCGGCGAGCCATTGGGCCTCGCTCAACGGCGGGATCACGCCCGTGAGCGGTTTCCATTCCGTTATCGAGAGCCCCGATTCCGTGAGCCTTGTTGCGCCGCCAACGGTCACCATCAGAAAGACGAGAGCCGCCAACGTCCATAGCCAAAGCGCGATCGGACGAAGACTTGTGTTTGCAGCTATGAGCTTGGAACCTGCTTGTTTCTGCGGCAGGAAAATTGCGCGGCGGCCTGTTTGCATGGCATCAATCTAGCGGAAGGTGCAATGCTCATGCAAGGATGCCAGCGCCGAGTTGAGCCAAGACACCGGCTCAGGTTCGGCGCGCAAGGCACGCCGCACGCGCCTCTGGTGATTATGGCGCAAGAGACAATATTTGGGCGCAAGACCGGGTGCGCGGGCGGGGCAGAACTCTCGCCGGAGCGCCCGGTTCCTCCTCGAGAATGGACGAGAATGGAGGAGACAAAAATGATCGATCCGATCGCAAGACGTTGAGCGCCGCCGCGCTACTCACCGCCCTTTGCGCCCCGGCAGCAGCTACAGAGAACCCGGCACCCGCGGCCTTCGTTTCCGGCCCTGCAGCAGGCTCAAATGTGGTGCCGAGCACCGCGGCTCAAAAAGAAATGATCGAAGGCCGCTCCGTGGCTGCGGGCACACCGTAGGAGCAGGCCGATCTGATGGCCGCGCTGATGGCGGTGGGTGTTCCCGGAGTGGAAGGGGCCCCCGGCACCGAGGCTGGGCGATAATGCGGCCGCAGGAATTACCGGCGCTCGATACTGCTGCTTGAGCGAGCCGCCGTCACAGAGGCCGAAGGCCGATGGGCTGCCGGATGCGCAAGCTCGCGGGCACGATCCTAGTTCTCCTGTACGTCCCAGTCTACACGTCCCTGGCGCTTGCGCTCGCGCAAGTGCGTCCCATCCGCGAAGGCTCGCTCTTGATCCAAATTCTCTGCTTTGCGGGCCTCGGCACGGTCTGGATCTTGCCGCTTCTTCCGCTCATCCGCTGGATGCAAAAGCCCGATGCTTAAGCGGCCGTCTTGGAAGAGCACCGCGTCACATCCGCCGCGGGGCAGGCAAGCAAGGCGCCTCCAGCGAAGGCGGCAATTGCCCGCCATCCAAGCGGGATGTCTGCGCCCCCGTCTACCAGCTGGAAATCGCCTCTTTCGGCCCCACTCTTGGCCTTCGGGTCAAACCCAGCATCGGGTAAAATTAGCATAATAAAGCTGTAAGTTCCGGCCAGTGCATCGGCTATTTGACGCAAGACAGGGAAATCACGGGCGCTGATCTTTCCAAGCGGCAATAAATGAAGCCGCGAGACTGGATCGCGGCGGATGACATCAGCAAAGGAGGCTTTCCCGGCAATGAGGTCGCGGGCCAAGGATCCGCCGGGCGCGGGCGTTCCGGTTTGCAGCTCACGATCCAGTCTTGCCGCAGCATCAAGGCAAATGGCGATTGTGCGCTCCTCTTGGGCGAGGTGCCGGGCAAGAGCAAGCCGCAAGCCCTTGTCAAGATTTTCCGAGTACGGTTGGGAAGCGATGATCCGGATGCTTCTGCCGGGCTGTTGCGCGCGGCAGGACTTTATTGCGGCGGCCGCTTCGGAGAGGAATTGCGCCTTTGCTCTCCTGCCTCCTTCCTCGGCAGAGAAAAAAGAAACGGCGGTTGGCGGAGGGCTTTGGGTCGGCGCGGCCTCGTTCAGCCTCTCGCTAAGCTTAACGCGGGAAATCCGGCCGGTGTGAATAGATTGCCGCGCAGCCGGCGCATCGAAATGCCCTCGCAGGGTAAGGCGGGGCAGCCGCGCGGCGGCGAACGCGCTGCAGGCAGCAGCTATTGCGGTGACCGCCACAAGCAGAATCACGCTGGTCTGCACGGGCGAGGTTGGCACCGCGGCAAAAGCAAGGATGTGGGCGCCAAGCGTCTGTGGCAGCGCGTCTTTGGCACCTGCACGCATATTTACAAAGAGCTCGGCCAAGCGATTGGCAGCGCGTGCGGCAAGCTCTGCGTTTTCCGACTGAAATGATATGGTAATTATCCCGCGCTTGTCGGGGCCAGCTATCCGCAATCGCTGCTGAAAGGCTCCAAGAACCCGATCGCGGGCGCTGTCGCGGGCGGGGTCACGCTTTACCCCAAGAAAGATAAGCGCACGCGCAGTAACACTGTGCGCGGACAGTTTGAAATCGAATTCGGGGTAACTTTCGAGGTCGAGCTCGCTTATGACCTGGCGGGCGAGATCGCGCGAGGCGAGGAGCCGCGCCTGGCCGCCAGCTCCTTGGGCTACACGGAGAGCGGCCATGCCTGCCCTCCATCCAATTAATGCGCCCGGCCTTGGCCCGGTTTGG
This sequence comes from Methylocapsa sp., assembly GCA_017353815.1. Taxonomy (GTDB): domain Bacteria; phylum Pseudomonadota; class Alphaproteobacteria; order Rhizobiales; family Beijerinckiaceae; genus Methylocapsa. The sequence goes on from JAFMSB010000079.1 coordinate 4,122, forward strand.
ATCCGGACCTGAGCATTATAGCGGGGCGGGGGCAAGCCATGGGCCAGAGCAACGAGGCTCGCCACTGCAATGGCAATGGCGGCGAACCACCATCCGCCTGCCGGAGCGGATTTGTGCAAGTCATTCGAGCTTGCCGTTTGGGCAGACACCAGCCGCAGTGAATACCAGGCGAATTTTTGCATTGTCCGCTCCCAAAACCCATCTGCGGGATAAGACGCCGTTAAGGTTTCAGGGACGTTAACCGCCGGGCCTTCGTCTCATGACCGGGAAAATTTTAGGAAGCAGGTACCGTCTGATGCTGCTGGTCTATGCCCGGCAGGCCCGAAAATGCACAGATGATGGGGTAGCCCTCCCTCCGCCCTTATGCGCGCTCTGCTCGGAGCCGAGCGCTGCGAATGCTTATCAGTTGGCGAGCGAAGCCTTTGCCGGGTCTCCAATACGCGCAAAGCCTTGCGCGAGGGTCAGAGGCTTTATTGCAGCACCGCTGAAATGGTCGGGATCGAGATCACCGGGCAAGGCGCCAAAAGCGGCGGCATAATCTTCCGGCGAGGGTTTGTTCGAAAGGGCGCCGGGGATGAGGCGCGCTGCCCGGCGCAAGCCGGTCAGGGCCTGGCCGAGTATCGCCGGCGCGGGGAAGGCTGCCATCGCCGAACTGCCGGGACCACGCGGCTTTAGACGGCTGCCAGCCACAACCGCGCCGGTTTGCGGCGCTGCGGGCCCCGGTGCAAGCCTGCGTTCAAACTGGGCCAGAGCTGTGGCGGGCGTAGCTTCGAGCGGCGAATCGGCCGCGGTATAGGCGAGGACCTGTTTCGGGACGCTCTGCCGATCTGCCGGCCCCTTGGTTATCAGAACGGGAAGACTTGCTGCCTGGGTGAGCGGAGCGTTCGCATCCTCGCCAAGGGCATTGCTCTTCATCGCGGCCGCCACAAGTTTGCTCGCCCATGTTTCCTGCGCCGGAGCAGAAGCCATGCGGGGCGCCGAGGCTGGCCTCGCCGGTGGCGTCGGGACATCGGCGAAGACAATTTTAGTTTCGCGCCCTGGCTGGAATGGCCTCGGAGGCGGAAGAGGCATGGGCGGAAAGTTAACCGCCGTGCTTCCCTCCCCCGCCTGCCGGCCATGCCCTGTCCCGTTGCCGCCGCGCAAATCAGGGGCGGGATCGAAGGCGGTGGCGGTAAGGCGGCCCGCTTCGGCTCCCGGCTGCGCATTGGTTGCCGCGGAGGGAGCCGCCTCATCGTGCTTGCCAAAGAGCCAAGCGAACACGCCGCTCCCCGGGAGAGACTGCGGCACATCGCTGAGGCTTCCCCCGCGCGTGGCAATTTCGGCGCGCGCTTCTGCATAGCGCGGCAAAGTCCGCCCATCGGCGGCAAGATGCACCGTCTTGCCATCCGGGAACAGCCGCACGAGCTGACCGTAGCTCATCCGCGGCCATGACCGAACGCTTCCGACATCGAGATGGACGAAATTCGAGCCCGGATACCAGCCGACCCCGCCGCGCTGAAGACGCATGCCGATCTCGCGGATCCTTTCCATCGGCATGCCGGGCATCGTCGTATCCATGGCTTTGCCCAGTATATGCTGCGAATGTTCGGCAACTCCGCGCGAACGGCGGCGCAGCATGGCATTGGTATGCGGCGAACGGTAAGCGGAAACGATGACGATTGGCTGGGTCGCCCCGGCCGCGCGGTAGGCCTCCCATACGACATCGAAGAGCCGCGGGTCCATGCGGGTGCGCTCATTATTCCGCCAATCGCGCAAGAACCAATTCAGCTTTTCGAGAACCGCGGGATCGAGCGCGCCATTGACGCGGAACGTCGCCTGAATCGATTCGCCGGTATGGGAATGAAAGAGATTTAACGTGCGCGTATCGCCGTTGGCGATCGCTGTTTCGGTCGAGGAAGGAACGAACAGGCTTGAGGCAAGAGCCGCGGCGCTCGCCGCCGCATTCAGCCGGGAAAGCCTGAGGAAAGGTTGGCGGCGGGATTGGCGCAATTTGAATCTCGCTGTTGCCAGGCGAGCAATTCTTGGGCCTTACATGCGCGGGCCCGCGAGGCTGCCCCGTTGATATTAAGTCTACCTAAGATTCTACTATTGGCGTTAACGGTTAAGGGTTGTACGCCCTTCCGTTGTTTGCGCATTTAGAAGTCATCAACCACGCGTCAGTTATAATTCACTGAAAAGAGCAGCAATTATGGCGGACATGTGTCGAATCTTGAGCAAAGGTCACGTTGTTAACTATCGCGTCAACTAGCCTCAACTTTTTATCTTTCCGGCGGATATCTCCAAGAAAAAGACGAAATCTTGCGCCGCGCCACACTTGCCTCAGGCGGCCGGCCTAAGCCGGAGGGCAATAAAGAGAGGCCTGAGATATATTGGCTTTTAACATTAAATAGGACGGTTGGCACCAATTACTTAAATCGCGGGTGGCCTTGCCGGAGCGTAACATAAGCGGAAAAGCGTGGCTGTCCACAATGGCGCGGCCTGCGATGTGCTCAAAGAGCAGCCGCCAGGCCGGCCTGCACTTTGCCAAAAATAAGACTCGCCGCTCAGCCTTTTCGTTTGAACCTTATGCGCCGCTCTCCGTTTAGGCCGAATATCCGCCGGCCGGCCCTCGCGCGGGTCAGTTTAGGTCAGCAGGAAGCGGGCGGGACGGCCAAAGAGATGACACAGGAGTTTTTTCGCCATGAAGTTCACCACGGCCATATCCGCAGCGGCATTCATCCTCGCGCCCGGCGCCGGCTTCGCCATGGAACCGCTATCCGCTACGAATCAACCTCCTTATCCGGATTGGTCTGCAATCGCCAAGACTGGACCGGCGCCTCAAAAGGGGACGGAGGAGCCGAAATCGGGGCAGAACGCTCCGGAGAGCAAGGGCGAGCCTGGCCTATTAGAAAAAGCCGGTCAGGCCGTTGAGAGCATTACGGGCGGCAGTGCTGGAATTAAAGAAAAAGCGGGGCAAGCCATTGAGAGCGTCACGGGTGGCACCACCGGCATCAAGGAGAAAGCCGGGCAGGCCATTGAGAGCATCACCGGCCGCTCCACCGGCACGCAAGAAGAGGGCGCTACGCAGATGATGCAGAGCGGAACGGCACCCGCCGAGCCGACTCAGAAGGCGCAATCCGCCAAGGGAGAGGCGCAGTATCCTTATCCGGATTGGCCGGCGGTCGCCAAGTCGGGGCCTGCAAAGCCGTGAGGCCCGTGATTTTGGTGAACTCTCCAATGC
>JAFMSB010000080.1:0-835 GCA_017353815.1 Methylocapsa sp.
TCGGATTTCTGGCGCATTCTTTTTCGGCACCGCAGCAAGCATTGCTGCGACCCTTGATGAACTCGCCGAGCATCCAAAGGCTTTCATCATCGATTTCTCCGGCGTTCCGTTGCTGGACTCGACGGCGGCGGCAGCACTCGACGGGTTTACCCGCAAAGCCGCCCGGGCCGGGGCCGTTATTTATGTCACCGGGCTTACCAAGCCCGTCCGCCGCGCCCTCATGACCCACGGCATCCGCCCGCCTCGTGTCCGGTTCCGCTCCAGCATCCAGTTGGCGGCGGTATTCGCGCGGAAAAGGCTTGCTGCACCTGCGCTCACGCAATAAGGGCTGAAGGCCGGGCCGGCGCTGACTGGCGCCAAGATGCGCGCTCTCACACCGTTTCGTGGGCGGAATGCCGTTGGTCGTGGATCGCGCAGAGCGATGAAGCGAGGCGGTAGATGGCCTCGTGGCGCCTGGGCCCGCGGCCACAAGCAGCGGCTTGCTCATCGGCGGCCCGCATCCTATGTAGACTTTAGAATTTTTCCTTGCCGCAGTATTCAAGCGATGTTTATCGAGACCGAATCGACGCCAAACCCTTCAACCCTGAAGTTTCTCCCTGGCCGCCCGGTCAGGCCTGAGGGCCCGGTTGACTTCCCCGGTCCCGCGCAGGCGCATCTCTCGCCGCTTGCGCAGGCGCTTTTTGCGATCGAGGGCATCTCGGGCGTGTTTTTAGGGCCCGATTTCGTTTCGGTCACGAAATCCGGCGGCGATTGGGCAGACCTCAAGCCGGTTATCCTCGGCGCGATCATGGACCATTTCGTCACCGGCGCGCCTTTGCTCACTCCCGGGGCTGAG
>JAFMSB010000080.1:845-7319 GCA_017353815.1 Methylocapsa sp.
GGGGCTGAGGAGGCCGGGCTTGGCGAGGAGGGGGAATTTTTTACCGATGATGACGCGGAAACCGCCGCCGCGATCAGGCAGCTGATCGAATCTCACGTGCGCCCTGCGGTCGCCAATGATGGCGGTGATATCCGGTTCCGCGGCTATCGCGATGGAATCGTCTATCTTGCCATGAAAGGGGCTTGTTCGGGCTGTCCCTCTTCAACCGCGACGCTGCGGCGCGGGATCGAGAATCTCCTCCGGCATTATGTGCCGGATGTGCTTTCGGTCGAACAGGTTTGATTTCCGGCTATTACTCCAGATGCCCGGCGCCCTCGCTCGATGGGCGGAGGAGCGTGGGCCTCGGAGCTTAAACAGTGAAGATACTGGCAATTGACACTGCTCTCGATGCCATCTCAGCCTGCGTCGTCGACGCTGCGGAAGAAAGGCCGGACTCGATCGAGACAATGGCAATGGAGCGCGGTCATGCCGAAGCGCTCTTGCCGTTGATCGATCGGGTGATGGCTCGCGTCGAAGGCGGCTTTGCCGCGCTCGGACGCGTTGCCGTAAATGTCGGGCCCGGCTCTTTCACGGGGCTGCGTGTGGGAGTGGCGGCAGCCCGGGCGATCGCCCTGGCATGCGAAATCCCCGTTGCCGGAGTTTCGACGCTGGCCGCACTCGCGGCGCCGCTCATCCTTGAACAAAAGCCCGGTCTCGTGGTCACTGCGATCGATGCCCGCCGTGGCAATGTCTATTTCACCGCATTTGGGCCAACCGGAAGAGCTGTTGTTCCGCCGCGATTGGCGCAACCGCGCGAGGCGCTGCGCTCGCTTGGCGCGGGCCCTTTGCGGCTTGCCGGGCCAGGAGCAAGGCTTCTTGCAGCGGAAGCTCCCGCAGCGGGGACCGATGCCGAAATCGCCGCGGGCGGAGGGGAAGTCGACATCGCTTTTGTCGCACGGCTTGGCCTGCTCGCCGATCTAGAGCTCGCGCCGCCGCGGCCGCTTTATATCGCGGCTCCCGGCGCGAAGGCCCAAGAGGAGGCGCCCGCCTGATCGACTTCGCTCTGAATGCCGCATGATCGCCTGGCCCCCCAAAGCTGCCCCGCGCATACAGCCGATTGGGGCGGAGCGCAGCGCGGAATGCGCTGCCATCCATGCCGCAAGTTTTCTCCATCCCTGGCAAGAAGCCGATTTTGAGCAACTTTTCGTTGGACCTGGAACGGTCGCGGATGGCGCGATTGAAGAAAAAGAGGAACGCCTTGCTGGTTTTATCATATCCCGGATCGCCGCCGACGAGGCGGAGATCCTGACCCTTGCCGTTGCCCCGAACTGGCGCCGGCGCGGCGTGGCAACGCAGCTTCTCGCGCCGCATCTCGCGGCGCTCGCCGTCAACCGCGCATCCAGTATCTTTCTCGAGGTGGAGGCCGAAAATGCCGCAGCGCTCGCTCTTTACGCCAATTTTGGCTTCGAAAAGGTCGGCGAGCGCAAATCCTATTACCGTGCCGCGGGCGCCGAGCCCAAGCCAGCTCTCGTTATGCGGCGCGTTCTGCTGTAAGATGATGCGGAAGTTTAGGGCCTGGCCGCTTCAACCTAGATAGAGAGAAGAGACAAGAGCCTCCGGTAATCACGAGAGCGAATGCCCGAGATTGAGAAATATGGTGCCGCCTCTGGCAGCGAAGCCGCGGGCATCCCGGCGCCGGAGGGCGCAGGCCGGCGGATGTATGTGAAGTCATTCGGCTGTCAGATGAACGTCTATGATGCGCAAAGGATGGCCGACATCCTCGCGCGCGAAGGCTTTACGCGGACCGATCTTCCCGAGGACGCAGACCTTATAGTCGTGAACACGTGCCATATACGCGAGCGCGCAGCCGAGAAGCTGTTTTCGGAACTCGGCAAGCTGCGCGCTCTCAAAGCCATGCGCGCGGCGCAAAAAAAAGAAACAAAACTTGTCGTCGCAGGCTGTGTCGCGCAGGCCGAGGGTGCGGAGATCTACCGCCGGCAAAAAGCCGTGGATGCCGTCGTTGGGCCGCAGAGCTATCACCGCCTGCCGCAGATTTTGCAGCAGGCAAACAGCGGGATGTTCATTGCGGACACGGAGTTCCCGATTGAGTCTAAATTCGATTTCCTGCCTCCCCCTTCGCCCGGACAAATTCGCGCCCGGGGGGTGAGCGCCGTCGTGACGGTCCAGGAGGGTTGCGATAAATTCTGCACCTTTTGCGTCGTGCCCTACACTCGCGGTGCCGAAGCCTCGCGCCCCGTGGAAAGCATCATCGCCGAAGTCGAGGCGCTCGCCGCCGCGGGAGTTCGCGAGGTGACGCTGCTCGGGCAGAATGTCAATGCCTATCATGGCGCAGCGAAAGGCGGACCGGCTGTTTCGCTTGCGGGCCTATGTGAGCGCATCTCAAAGGTTCCAGGTATTGCGCGCATTCGCTATACCACGAGCCATCCCGGCGATATGGATTCGAACCTGATCGCCGCGCATCGCAGCCTGCGCTCGCTGATGCCCTATTTGCATCTCCCAGTTCAGTCGGGATCCGATAAGATTCTTGGCGCCATGAACCGCAGGCATAAGCGCAAGGATTATATCGAGCTTGCCACAAACATTCGCGCGGCGCGGCCCGATATCGCGCTTTCCTCCGACTTCATCGTGGGATTCCCTGGCGAAAGCGAGGAGGATTTCGAGGCGACCATGGATCTTGCCGCAGCGGTGGGCTTTGCCAATGCGTACTCGTTCAAATACTCGCCTCGCCCGGGGACTCCAGCTGCCTCGCTGCCGCGGCAGATCCCGGAGGCCGTGAAGGCAGAACGGCTATTGCGGCTGCAGGCTCTTCTCTACGAGCAGCAGCGCGCGTTCAACGCCAAGATGGTTGGGCGCACCGTCGAAGTGCTCGTTGAAAAACGCGGCCGCCATCCGGGCCAGATTGTGGGCAAATCGCCTTATCTGCAGCCGGTCCAGATGGAGGGCCGCCCTGAGCGCATCGGCCAGATCGTGCGCGCGGAGATTATATCCTCAGGCGCCCACTCTTTGTTTGCGCGGCTGTTGCCGGGTGAAGCTTCGAACGAGGCTTTCCCTTGAAATCAACCTATCGTGCAGCAAATTGCATGCGGCCAGAATTCAAACCTGCGCCGGGCGAGACAAGCACTGCAGAGATTACTTTGGCCTTCGAGGACAATCGCCACGCCTCGCTGGTATTTGGTCAATACGACCAGAACCTTGCCAAGCTCGAACGCCGGCTTGGCGTGGTCGCGAATGCGAATGGCAATCATGTGACTATCCGGGGCTCCGCGGAGGCCTGCGCGCATGCCCGGCTGGTATTGGAGAACCTTTATGCGCGCGTGGAACGCGGGCAGGCGGCAGGCCTTGGCGATGTCGACGGTGCAATCGAAGAGGGTGCCTTGCAAGGAACGCTTTTCCCAAGAGAAGTCGAGCCGGGCAGGGCGGTTTTCGAACAAATTGGCACGCGCCGCAGCGGCCTTATCCGGGCCCGGAATGCGGCCCAAGATCTCTATCTGCGGGCGATGAAGAATCACGAATTGGTATTTGCCGAGGGCCCTGCTGGCACGGGCAAGACGTGGCTTGCGGTCGGATTTTGCGTTTTGCTGCTGGAACAGGGGGCCGTCGAGCGCCTGATCCTCTCACGTCCCGCGCTTGAGGCAGGCGAAAGGCTCGGCTTTTTGCCCGGCGATATGCGCGAAAAGGTGGATCCCTATTTGCGCCCGATCTATGATGCGCTGGCTGATTTTATGGATGCGCGCATGCTCGAGCGGGGCATGCAGACCGGTATGATTGAGGTTGCGCCACTTGCGTTTATGCGTGGCCGCACCCTGACGAATGCGTGTATCCTTCTTGACGAGGCCCAAAACGCGACTTCCATGCAAATGAAGATGTTCCTGACCCGGCTCGGCGAGGGATCGCGCATGATTGTGACCGGCGATCCTTCGCAAACCGACCTTCCGCCGGGGCAACCATCTGGCCTGAGTGAGGCGATCCGGCTTCTCTCCGGGATGGAAGGTATTGGCCATGTGGTCTTTAAAGAGGCGGATGTGGTTCGCCACGATCTCGTGCGCCGGATCGTTGGCGCCTATGAATCGGCGGCGGCATCGCGGGCGAAGATAGAGCAGAGGTAAGCTTGACCATCGATGTTTCTGTTGGCGCGGAAGGATGGAAGCGCCTTGATTCTCCTGCAAAACTTGCCGGGGATGCGATCTTGGCAGCCATCGAGGCAAGCGGAATCGCCCTTCAGCCTGAGACCGAGATCAGCGTCCTCTTATGCGACGATGCTTTCATCCAAACTCTTAATCGCAAGTGGCGCGGGATCGACAAGGCGACGAATGTGCTCTCCTTCCCAGCGATCCATGACGCCGCGAAGCGGGGATTGCTCGGCGATATCGCGATTGCCTTTGAGACGGCCGCCAAAGAGGCCGCAGCTGCAGGGATCTCGCTGCGGGACCACACCGCCCATCTCCTCGTGCATGGGCTTCTGCATCTGGCAGGTTATGATCACGAGGGCATGGAAGAAGCCGAGACGATGGAAAAGATCGAGCGCGCCGCGCTTTCAAGGCTCGGTGTTGCCGGCCCTTACGCTGCGGCGCCGGTAGAGGCGACTACGGCCGCAAATGAGTGAGCCTTACAGCGTTGCCCCGGCCGCTTCGGCAAAGCCCGGCCTCCTCGACCGGCTGCGCGGCTTGTTTGGCCTTGGCAGCGCATCCACGCGCAGCGACATCGAAGACGCTCTCGCAGACGTCTCGAGCGAGGACGATATTTCCATGCAAGAGCGGGCGCTGCTGAAAAATGTGCTTGCCTTGCATGAAGTGCATGTTGGCGACGTCATGATCCCGCGCGCCGATATTATCGCCGTGCCTCTGCAAACGAAGCTTTCGGAGATCCTTGAGCTCTTTCGCTCGGCCGGACATTCGCGCCTGCCGGTCCATGGGGAGACGCTCGACGAGCCGATGGGCATGGTCCATATACGCGATTTCGTCGCTTATCTTACAAACGCGGCCGGCGGGATCGATGCCCATGCCCGCGAGAAACCGGCAGCAGCGCCCGGGGACATTTCATGCGAGGAAGGCAGTTCTTTGCGCTGTGTGCTCGATTTGACACTCGCGGATGCCAATATTCTGCGCCCGGTGCTTTTCGTCCCGGCCTCTATGCCCGCGCTCGATCTCCTCGTAAAGATGCAGGCGACAAGGACCCATATGGCTCTTGTCATCGACGAATATGGCGGCACCGAAGGGCTCGCCTCGATTGAAGATATTATGGAAGTCATCGTAGGCGAAATCGAGGACGAACATGATTCGGGTAACGGACCAAAAATCGAAACCGGCCCAGACGGCCGCGTCATTGCCGACGCGCGCGCCGGTCTCGAGGCGGTTTCAGCTGTTATTGGCGCCGATCTCACCGCAATCAGCGATGCGGAGGAGGTCGGCACATTGGGCGGCCTGATCATGACGCTCGCCGGGCACGTCCCTTCACGGGGGGAAATCATCCACTCGGATGGCATCGAATTCGAAGTTGTGGACGCGGACAAGCGCCGTGTGCGGCAGGTCAAAATCCGGATGGCCGGGGAGCCTGGGCGCCCCAGACCAAAGGGAAAAGGCTCACTTGCGGATTAACCCAGCTTCTGCCTGCGCTTGCCGACCCGCTTCGGTTCCGCCCTTGGGGCATCCCAAACTGCGCAGCGAGAGCCAGCGGCCGTGAGACGCGCCGGGACGGGCCAAGTCATGCCTGCCCTCGCCGCGACGATTGTTGCCGCCTCGGGCTGGCGCCGCTGGCTTATCGCCTTCGCCGCCGGATCGGCGGGCGCGCTCGCGATGGCGCCCTTCGACTTCATCCCGGCCCTCTTTATCCCGATGACCGCGGCCGTCTGGCTGATCGACGGCCCATTCGAAAAAAGCCAAACGCGGCGCTTCCCAAGGGCAAGCTTCGGCCTGCCGAGCGGCATTTGGCGGGCCTTTTCCGGCGGCTGGTGGTGGGGCTTTGGTTATTTCGTCGCCGGGCTGTGGTGGCTCGGCGCGGCATTTCTCGTCGAAGCGAGAGAATTCGCTTGGGCCTTGCCGCTCGGCGTGGCGGGCCTGCCCGCCGTGCTGGCGGTTTTCCCCGGTCTTGGCTTTGCTTTGGCGAGGCTGATCTGGTCTCCCGGTGCCGGAAGACTGTTCGCGCTTGCCGCGGGATTGAGCCTGGCCGAATGGCTGCGCGGCCATCTCTTTACGGGATTTCCCTGGAACCTCTTCGGCATGGCCCTTGGCGGGACGTTACTAACCGCCCAGTTCGCCTCGGTCATCGGGGCCTACGGGCTTACCATCGTGGCAATCCTCATTTTTTCCGCCCCCGCCACGCTGGGTGGCAAGACAGCCGCGCGAGGGGCCCGCGGACGGCTAGCGGCGCCGGTTGTTGCTGCCGTTCTCGCCTTTGCCGCAATTTGCCTCTTTGGCGCAGTTCGCCTTTCCGCGCCGCCCGCGGCACAAGTGCCCGGGGTGAGGCTGCGTATAATGC
>JAFMSB010000395.1 GCA_017353815.1 Methylocapsa sp.
GACGTCTATTCGCGATCCCCGGAATATCATGGGATGTAAGATACGCCGCAAAGGGCATGGGAACATTTCAAAGACATGGCCGCGCATCTGTTGCCGGGAAATCGACGCCCTTGAACGGCAAGGGCGCGTTCAGGGACTTTGCAAGCGCATAGGCGGCGCAATCCGCGAGATTGAGCCGCGCTTTTGCGTGAATGCCTTTGCCGTAGCGGTCGAAAGCGGCGGCAGCGGCCCCGCCTGCACTCGCATGTATGGCGCGAACTTGGCCTGCCCCCGCTTCCTGAGCTGGTGATTGGGCTGGAGGCCTCTCACGCTTTAGGCCACTCTTGACAGCGGGAGCGAACGCCTCTACGTCAGGGAAACCTTGACATTGATTGAGGCAGTTCGTGGCGTTTGCACTAAAATGCCGGCCTCGCAGGCTTCGCTGCTCCTTTTGTGGAAAATCCGAAAAAGACGTCAGCAAACTCATTGCCGGGCCGAAGGTCCACATCTGCGATGTGTGCGTTGGCGTCTGCAACCGGATTTTGGAGGCTACGCCCCATACATTCGCTGGCTGGGACTCGATGACGGACGAACAGCTGCTTGGCGCGCTTCGCCCGGCGAATGCGACGGTCGACGCAACGCGCGGCGTGCTCCAAACTCAGGTGGATACGCTGCGAAAGCGGGGGATAAGCTGGGCAGACATTGGCGCCGCATTGGGCATTTCCCGCCAGGCGGCGTGGGAGCGGTTTTCCTGAATTGCAGCGCGATCTGCGGCCCTTTTAGGGTAGGGGGTAGAATGAGTATGGGCGATCCTGCAATTCCTCAATTCCGCAGATTTTGAGGTGCACGATGGTAGCCGATGACAAAGCGGAAAGGCTAATGCAATGCATTAGCTCGAGCCGCAGACGTGTTGTTCTCGCCGCATATGGGATCGCGTTCTTGTCCTCGCCGTCAATTGCCGAGACCCCTTACGAGCACGCTGCGAAGGTGGACATGGAGCAATTGGCGTCGAGCATACTTGCAGCCAGCGTTTGCAAGGGCGTGCAATTCCATGGGGATGCCGTCATCGCGAGTGTTGCTGCTGCAATGGTGTTAATAGGCCGGACAGACGCCGAGGATACCTTCTTTTCCGCCATAAGGGCCAACATCGATGACATGTCTGCCAATGGCCGGGAGGCTTGGTGTTCGGCAACAATCAAGGCTGCAAAACAACGAAAGTCGGATCTGCTCACCGAAGATAACGACGCAGTTGAGGAGAACAAAAGGCTCCAATGATAGTTGCCCTGCCGCCTAAACTATTGCGTTCGGCAGGAACGTCATGCTCCGTCACGCCAGGCGGCCCAAGAGAGAGATTTGTGATCGAGTGGTTAGGCGGGCGTGGCAGGGAATCCAAGCAGGCTGCCAAGCGGGTCAGATCGATTTCCGAGCTGCAAACGGCGACAAGTTTGCAGCAAGCCGCATCAGCCGCGCTATTAAACCGATACTACCGGCACGATGTTAGCGAAGGGCAGGCGCTTCTGGGGACGCCGGCCGATTGCTCTACCTATTGCTTGAGCTCCCGAGCGAAATCGGCTCCACAACTTTTCATGCCTAGGCGCTTCCCGCACCGGCTTGATTGACGCCGCATCGCCATTGCTGATTATCTCCCGATCCGGTATCACCTTGCCTCAACTGCCGAAGCCTCGTGAATGGATCCAGAGCCAGTGCGTTCAGCCTGCACTCGAATTGGACCCCGCCGTCCGCGGCTCGGGAAGGCGGCATTTCGTTTCGTGCTGCCCCTTTTTGAGCGCCTTTACGCCCGCCACCGCATCTACCGGCTGGGCAGCCAATTCGCGGCGGCGCGCCTCGCCGCGGCACGTGCCGAGATCGAGCGCGGCGCGACGGTTTATCTAGCCGGCATTGCCATCGGCGGCATGCACAATTCCGGGGTCGCTCTCGTGGAGACATCCCGCCAGGGGGGAATACGGCTCATCTGCAATCATGAAGAGGAGCGGTTCTCCGGCAAGAAGCACACGGCCGAATTTCCCCGCAACGCGCTCGATGCCCTTGTCGAGACAACAGGCCGCCTTGGAATCGAAAGAGACAGGATCGCCGCCTGGCTCGGCACCTGGGATTATCCGGCGTTCCTCTCGACATTGATCCGCGCGTTTGCCGAGGAGCTTCCGGCATCCTTCGATCTCTTGCGCCTTAACTCTCTTCCCACGTTCAGTCTTCGCCATACCGCCGAAGGGGTTTTCGCCGCCGATGAGCTTGGAAGACGGCTTGGCGCCGGCGGCCCTCTCCCGATTATCGCGATGCCTCATCACGAAAACCATGCATGGTTTTCGTTTAGCGCCTCGCCATTTGCCCGCAGCAAGACGCCCGTGTTGATCGCAGTTCTTGACGGAATGGGTGATCG
>JAFMSB010000396.1 GCA_017353815.1 Methylocapsa sp.
GCCGGAGTTTTGACCGCGGGCCGCTCGACGGGCCGTCCGCTCTCGTCGTAAAACTTCGCCGACGTCCGGGTCAGCACTGCGAGGTCGCCGTCTTCGAGATAGGCGATTGCACGGGAAAAGGGGGCAAGAGCCAGCGCGTCGGAGCCGAGAAAGATGTCGCCTTCGTGGTCCTCGTCGCCAAAGCCAACGACAAGTGGGGCGCCGCGGCGGGCGCCGATCAAGAGATCCTCCTCGCCTTCAAAGATCATGGCGAGCGCAAATGCGCCATTGAGGCGCGGAAGGCCAGAGATCACCGCTTGAATTGGCGAGAGCCCCGAGCGCAAGCCTTCGGCGATAAGATGGGCAACGGCCTCCGAATCCGTCTGTGTGGTAAAGATATGGCCCTTTGCGCCGAGTTCGTCGCGCAATTCCCGGAAATTCTCGATGATCCCATTGTGGACGATGGCGACATTCTCGCCCACATGCGGATGGGCGTTGTTCTCGGTTGGTTTTCCATGCGTCGCCCAGCGGGTGTGGCCGATACCTATTCTGCCGTGGAGCGGTTCCGCGGCAAGGCAAAGCTCCAAATTCTTAAGCTTGCCGCTTACCCGCCGGCGTGTCACCTGCCCGTCTTCCAGGGTTGCAATGCCCGCGGAATCGTAGCCTCTGTATTCAAGCCGCTTGAGCGCCTCCAGAATGGGACCCGCGGCCGCACCCTGCCCGAGCATCGCAACGATTCCGCACATTACAAACCATCCTTCTCGCTGCCGGAAGCGGGCGTCCCGGCCGGTACCTGCTCCTTCGCCAGCGGGCAGGGCTCTTTGCGGGGCCGCTGGCGCAATGCTTTGCCCCGGCCCGGCTTTTCGATCTGACGCGCGCGGCCGAGCGCCAGCGCATCCGGAGCAACATCCCCGGTAATCACCGAGCCCGAGCCGATATAGGCACCCGAGCCGATCTTGACGGGAGCAACGAGCGCGCTGTTCGAGCCGACGAAGACATTCTCGCCAATCTCGGTCCGGTATTTGGCCACTCCATCGTAATTGCAGATGACCGTTCCCGCGCCGACATTCGTTCCGGAGCCGATGCTTGCATCCCCGATGTAACTTAAGTGATTGATTTTGGTACCGTGGCCAATGTTCGACGCCTTCACTTCGACAAAATTGCCAATATGGACGTCTTCCGCAAGCATCGTGTCCGGGCGAAACCTAGCGAATGGCCCGATGATTGCATTTGGGCCAATATCTGCGCCCTCGAGATAGGAGAAGGAACGGATGCGCGCGCCTTCGCCGACGTGCACGCCAGGTCCGAAAACCACATGGGGCTCGGTCACCGTATCGTGGCCAAGCACCGTGTCAAACGCCAATGTCACGCTGTTTGGATCGATCAAAGTTGCGCCCCCGCGCATTGCCGCCGCGCGCAAACGTGCCTGCAGGACGGCTTCCGCTGCAGCGAGCTGGGCGCGGTCGTTGATCCCCATCACCTCATCCTCGCCGGCGATTTCGGAGCCCACCCCAAAGCCGCGCGCTCGCGCGGCAGCGACAGCGTCGGTCAAGTAAAATTCCTTCTTGCTGTTGGCGTTGCCAATTGATTCGAGAAGACTCAACGCTCGGCGCCCGTCGAGCGCCATCAAGCCGGCATTGCAAAAATAGATGCCCCTTTCCGCTTCCGTTGCATCGCGCTCCTCGCGTATGGATTGGAGCCTGCCATCCTCACAGATGAACCTTCCATATCCAGCGGGATCTTTGGCCTTGAAACCCAGAGCAACGACCGCGTCTTGGCCGCGCGCGAGCTTCTTCCGCATGGCATTGAAGGTTTCCGGGCGCACGAGCGGGGTGTCCGCGAAGACGACAAGAAGATCATCGTAGCCCTTCGCAATCGTGTCTCGCGCGGCAAGCACGGCATGGGCTGTCCCAAGCCGCTCTGCCTGCACCGCAATTATAGCGCCGGGTCTAAGCTTCTTTGCCTCATCGACGATGGCTTCATGATCCGGCCCAGCGACAATTGCGACCTCGGCCGCTCCCGCCTCTTCGAGCGCGCTCAAAACATGGGCAAGCATCGATCTGCCAGCGAGCTCGTGAAGTACCTTAGGCCTAGCCGATCGCATCCTTGTGCTTTCGCCAGCCGCAAGAACGACGGCAAGGCAAGAGCGCGGCGGCCAATCACCGCTCTCATCGCAAGCATTGAAACTCATGTGTACCCTTTATCGAAAAAGTTGAGAGAATTCCTGAGCCGGAAAGCCAGCATAAAACCGCAAGGTTTAAAACGAAGCTTTACACCATAACCGCAAGAATGAACCCGTCCACCTTTTCCTGCGCAATTGGCCGAATGCGAGCCTGCGGTCAAGCCGGGAGCTGGCCTGTGGCCATATAAAAATTGGCATCGCCGCCATACGAGA
>JAFMSB010000397.1 GCA_017353815.1 Methylocapsa sp.
TCGGTCTGATCGCCATCGTTCTCGTGCGCTCGGCTGTGGCAAGCTTCCAGGCTCAGGGCGACACGAAAACGCCGATGATGGTCGCCCTCCTCGCTGTCGCGATCAACGTCGCTCTGAAGATCTTGCTATTTAAACCTTTTGGCGCTGCGGGGCTGGCCGCCGCGACCGCCGCCGGCGCCTGGATCAATTTGATTGCGCTGGTTTACCTCGCTATCCGGCGCAAAGCGATGATGATCGATCTGTTTTTTTGGAAGATGGCTACCGTAGTGACGGTTGCGGCCTTTGTTTTGTCGGTCTTTGCTTTGTTTGCGAGTGCGCCCGCGCAACGCCTAGCTTCCGGGCTCGGCCCGTTCGCAAATCTCGCCGGACTTCTGCTTATTGGTATTGCGGGCGCTTTCGTCTATACATTTGTTCTCTTTGCCGGGTTGCAGATCGGCGGCGTGCAGTTGCGTTTGCGCCCGCGCCGCGCCTGATGGCCGCGGAAGCTCAACTGCGAAGATATAAGCCTGCTGGGAACGGCCGTTGCGGCAATGCGCTGTTCCAATGGCTGTGCAGGAGCTGAGTCCTCCATTCGCGGCCGCCACGATGCACCGCTGCGCTCCGCAACGCAGCTTCGAGTCTGACACCGGGTTGCGAACGGGTTTTTGTGGCAAACTTACAGAGAGAAATGTTGCTGCACCGGAGCGGGCCATATACGCCTTCCCTGCTGCCCCGCTTTGATAGCACAAAAATTTTTGCCGGTCTTACCAAGCAAAGAGAAGCCGGTGTCTATGCCCTTGTAAGGTTTCGGGGCGCTTCCAGACAAAAATGTTTCACGTGAAACATTTTTAGAATAATTCGATTTTCGTTTTTGCCTGCTCGAAGTATGATCCTTGGATTTTTGCGCGCCGAACTTGGCCAAGCGCCATTCACAGGGCGAGCGCATCCAAGATGCGCGCCCAGCTTCGCGCACCTTTCTGGAACGAGGTAAGCTCGTATTTCTCATTCGGCGCGTGGATCCGGTCGTCTTCGAGGCCAAAGCCGATCATCAGCGTGTCCATGCCAAGGTCGCCTTTGAAAGCGCTGACGATTGGGATCGAGCCGCCGCATCCGGCAAGAACCGGCTCCTTGCCCCATTCGGTCTGCAGCGCCCGGCAGGCGCGCGACAGCGCTTCGGAGCTGAAAGGAAGCTGGGTCGCGCTTGAGGCTCCGCGGGAGGCAAATTCGGCGCGGCAACCGGCCGGCAACCTCTCCTTGACGAAGGACCGGAAGGATTGCGCGATCTTGCGCGGATCCTGCGTGCCAACGATGCGGAAGGAAAATTTCGCGCTTGCCTGCGCAGGCAGAACCGTCTTCGAGCCCTTGCCGGTATAGCCGCCGAATATGCCATTGACGTCGCAAGTTGGCCGCGACCAGATCATCTCAAGCACGCTGCGTCCTTGCTCGCCCGCGGACAGCGAAAGGCCAACGTCAGCGAGGAATTTTGTTTCGTCGAAAGGCAGTGCCCGCCACTGTTCCGCGATTTCGCCGGGAAGCTCGCTTACGCCATTATAAAAGCCGGGCAGTGTAATGCGTCCTTTATCGCCGTGGAGGCCGGCAATAATCCGGGCAAGCACATGAATGGGATTGACGGCGGCGCCGCCAAACATGCCGGAATGAAGATCGCGGTTCGCGGCATGGATCGTGACCTCCTCGAGCACGAGTCCCCGCAGCATGACGGTCACCGCGGGCGTCTCGCGGTCCCACATGTTGGTGTCGCAGACGAGCGCCATGCCGGCTTTAAGCTCGCCCTTGGCGCTCTCGAGAAAGGCCGGAAGGGAGGGCGAGCCGGTTTCCTCCTCGCCCTCCAAAAGAAAAGTGATATGACAGGGCAGGCCGCCGGTCTCGACAAAGGCGCGGCAGGCCTCGACGAAGGTCATGAGCTGGCCTTTGTCGTCGGCGACGCCGCGCCCCACGATTTGCTTGCCAGTTGCGGCCTCAACAAGGCGCGGCGCAAATGGCGGATGCTCCCACAATTCAAGCGGATCGGGCGGCTGCACGTCGTAATGACCGTAAAAGAGAAGGTGCGGCACATCGGGGCGCTCCGCTTTGGCATTGCCCATGACGATGGGATGGCCGGTGGTTTGGCGAACCGAAGCCGCGAATCCGATGCTCCGGAGCTCGGCGGCAAGCCATCTGGCGGCCTTCTCACACTCGGCGGCAAAGGCAGGGTCGGTCGAAACGGAAGGAATAGAAGCGAATTGGAAAAGCCGCCCCAAAGCCCAGTCGAGATTGGCATCGATTGCGTCCAAAACTTTGGCGAGCGCAGGCATCGAGGCCTCCTTTGCGAGTTCCGTTTCCCACGGCAATGCGGCGGCGGCTCCGCCGAGTGGCGCCAGCCAAAGCG
>JAFMSB010000081.1 GCA_017353815.1 Methylocapsa sp.
GGAATTGAACTGAAGCCGCTGCCGGGCAGACCGGCTCCGGCCGTCCCGCAAGCGCCGCTAGCGGCCTCCTCCGCCGAAGCGCCGCGGCGCCCGCCCAGCCTCTCGCCGGCGACAGCGGCCGTTCTCGAGAACATTGAGGCGGCGATGAAGACATCGCAAGACCGCCCCGGTGCGGCCGTTGCGGGGAAGGATTTTGCTGGCAATGGCGCAGCCCGCGCTCGGCCGGCAGGAGCGGCAGCCGCACCTGGTGGAGGGGGAGGGTGAGCCTTGGGATGGTTGCCCCTGCCAGAGACCGGTATTGGGCGCTTGCCGCACTCGCCGGGAAATATGTTTCCGCCGCCGCGGCCGGGATTGTTCTCGGCGCCATCATCACTTGGGCCGTTATCGAACGCAAAAAAGGATTTGGGTCGATTGAAGCCGGTCCTTGGACAAGCTGGTCCCGCGTCGGGACAGCGGATGTCGATCCTTACAGCCGCGCGGTGCTTGCCTATTTCGGCGAGGCGCCGCTCAGCGAATCGGAGGGCATAAATTTCGTTGCCTATGGCGATAGCTCCGGCGCCGGGTTCAATGCGGCCTGCGAATATGTGATGACGGGCGAGGTCCCCTCTGCACGTTATTGGACATTGACGCTCTACTCGCCCGAAGGCGCGGCCTTTGCCACCCCCCCTAAGAGATCGGGGTTCACCTCAAGCGAGGTTCTCCGAAACAGCGGCGGGCAATTCGAAATCACGATTTCCCGGCGCGCAAGGCCCGGAAACTGGCTGCCGTCTGGCGCCGCCGCGAAATTCATTCTGGTGTTGCGTTTTTACGATAGTGAATTCACCTCTCCTTCGGGCACGGTGGATGCCAAGAAAATGCCAGCGCTGATCAAGGGCCGCTGCGAATGAGCCTCACCGATCGTCTCCTAGCCGCATTTATCTGGTTTCTAGCCGTGCTCGCCATTGCCGGCATGACCCATATCATTGCCATTTTTGCGCTGCCGGGATTTTTTAGTATTGACCTCTATGCTTGGGCTTCGAAGGTAGCAAGCCCCGGCCAGCTCACCATCTTGACGGGCGCCGGGCGGGAGAAGCCGTTCATCCCTTTTGCCGATCCCGCGATGGCGCAGGCCATCTGTCCATTTGATCTCACGCGCGGCGGCTTGCGCCTGCACGCCGATGTGAATGGCGACCGGCTGCTGGTGCTTTCGTTCCACACTGCGGCGGGGAAGCTATTTTATTCGATGACGGATCGCGCTGCCCATTTGGGCAAAATGGATGTCGTCGTATTGACCCCGCGCCAGCTCGATATTGTCGAATCGCAGGACGACGAAGAAAACCCGTCGCAGGATCTGCGGCTGCTTGCGCCGGAATCGCGGGGATTTGTGCTGGCCAAGGCCCTGGCCCCTTTCCCCGGCGAAATGCCGGAAGCGGCGGAGCGGCTCAAATCGGTGTCATGCTCGGTCGAAGCAATCGTCCAAGAGTGATTGGCTACGGTTGAGGGATTTGCCTTCCATCTCACGGCAGACATTCTCGACAAAAGCGGGCCGCTCGCCATACTGGCCGCCGCGAGACAAATAAGGGAATCTGGCGTTGTCCGGCAGGCCAAATCCCCGCTTTCGCAGCTTATTCGCCGGCTCTCACCGCCTCGATGCGCCGCCGCCGCCATCAATTTGCTGGCCGGTACGCGCGATTGCCTGCTGATAAGCGGGGGAAGCGTTCCAGGCCTGGATGGCGCCGAAATTGGTTTCTCCTGGCTGGTAGCCTGCGCCCGCGCGCCAGCCATGGGCCCGCAAAAAGTTTGCCGTCGAGGAAAGGGCGGCGGCCGAGTTGTCGAGATTGCCGCCGGTGCCGTATTCGAGGACGGTCCTGGGCATGAATTGCGTCTGGCCGACCTCGCCATGCATCGAACCGCGCGTCCCTGCCGAGAAGGTCCCGCGGTCGATCAAGGCTAGAGCTGCGTAGAGCTGATCGGTGAAATAAGCCGAGCGGCGGCAGTCATAGGCAAGGGTCGCAACGGCAGAGAGGGTGTTCTGATTGCCATGCTCCCTCCCAAAGCCTGTCTCCATTCCCCAAATGGCGATCAGCGGCCCCGGCGGAACTCCGTAGCGCTGCTCGATCGAGGCAAAGAGCGCCGCGTTTGATTGCTTGAGGGCGCGCCCGCGCGAAGCGATCGCCGAGCAGCCGCGTTTCGCGCAAAACTGATCAAACGGCAGATGCATGCTTCTCTGGCTGCGATCAGCAGCAATGGTTGCCGAGGCATAATTGGCCGCCATGAGCGCCGCGATTGCGGAGCCGCCGACCCTCCCCCTTGCTTCCTCCGCAAACTGCTGCTTCCACGCCGCGAAGCCGCCAGGCCCGTTGCCGCATTGCGCGGCGCCAGCTTTACCGCCCATGGCGGCGAGCCCCGCAAAGGCTGCGGCTGCGGCGATTAAAAACTGCCCGCCCTTAGTCATTCCGTCTTCCTCCCCTTTCCTTTGCTCGATCCGCTTAAGCATTGCCGCAACCATTTGCGCATTGCGAAGCTCGGCAGCTGCGAGGCACGGCGCGCCTGCTGGAACCGGGCCGCGAACTGCCGTGTTAACCTCCATGCCCCCATTTGCCTTGCGGCTCGCAGACCGGGCCCGGGCTCGAACCCACTATAACCGGACAATGGAGCTGAAGCCATGACCCAAAGGCTGAATCCTTATACGGCCGCCCCCGACGGCCTCGCCGCGCTTGGCGGCGTCGAGACCTATCTGCATAAATGCGGGCTCGACCCGAAGCTCATCGCACTTATAAAAACCCGCGTCTCTCAGATCAACGGCTGCGCTTATTGTCTTCACATGCACACCGAAGAGGCGCGCAAGCTTGGCGAATCCGAGGCGCGGCTCTATCTGCTCAATGCCTGGCACGAGTCAAATCTCTATACGGCGCGCGAGCGGGCCGCGCTCGCCTGGGCGGAATCGCTCACAAATATTGCGGCCACCCATGCGCCCGATGATGTCTATGACGAGACGCGGCGCCACTTCTCCGAAAAAGAGCTGGCGGATCTGTCGATCGCAATTGCGATGATCAACGCCTGGACCCGGCTTGCTATCGGCGTGCGCTCGGTCCATCCGGCAGATATTCTCAAGGCCGCATGACCGATCCGCAGGGGGAGGCGCGGCGATGCAATTTGCCTAGAGCGAATTCCGCAAAAGCTGACAGACTTTTGCGGCCAGAATTCGCTCCAGCTTATTGATTTGGCGCGATTTCTTATCGCTCGGCCGATTTCAGCCGGGCGGAAAGCGCGCTAGCCTTCCTTGCGCGACACATCGGCAAGCGTGACATCCACCGAGCGCGGCTTCCCGCCCCGCTCGACCGTCAATGTCACGGACTTCCCGGGGCCAAGCTCCTCGAAAATGCTTGCAAGCTGGGCGACGTTTTCGACGGGCTGGCCGTTGGCCGCCGTGATCACATCTTCAACCTCGCCATTGGAGGTCACGCCTTTAAGCCCCGCTTTCTCGGCCGGCGAACCGGGATAGACCTTGAGAATTATCACCCCCGAAAGACCCAATTGTGCGCTCGCGGTCTCTGGCGCGGCTGCGATGCCGATCCCTGGGGTTGGCACATTGCCTTTTGCAATCAATTGGGCCGCGACGCGGTTGACGACATCGACCGGTATGGCAATGCCGACACCTGCGGACGCCCCAGAGCCTGAAATGATCATGGTGGTAACGCCGATGAGGCGGCCGGAACTGTCGAGCAAGGGGCCCCCCGAATTGCCCGGATTAAGCGGCGCGTCAGTTTGAATCCCTCCGGCGATCTCATGACCTTCGGCCGTCGGTATTTTCCGGTGCAGGGCGCTGACGATCCCTGACGTTAATGTCTGCTCGAGCCCATAGGGTGTGCCGATGGCGAAGGCGGATTGGCCGACTTGAAGACTGCTCGAGGAGCCAACCGCAATGGGACGCAAAGGAACTTTTGTCCTTTCCAGTTGGAGCACGGCAAGATCGTAATTGGGAGCCGTGCCGGTCACGCGCACCGGGACCGAGTCCCCGGATTGGAGATGGACGGCAAATTGGTCGGCTCCTTTAATGACATGGTAATTGGTGATCACATGTCCCGCGGCATCCCAAACGATCCCCGTTCCCGCCTGGACGCCGCTCGCCTGCTCTCCGGGGCCGAAAAGCTGCTCCGGGGCGACACGGGCAAAAACGTAAACCACCGAAGGCGAGACTGTCTGAAACAGTTTGATCCTTGTCTCTTCGGCTTCCGTAAGATTGGCGCGCGGCGTTATCGTCCGCGGTTTCGCCGCCGAGAACTGCCAGGCAATGAAATAAGGTTCCGCAACAAAGGCGCTCGCAAGAAGCAGAACCCAAATAATCGCAATCGCAACGAGCCGTTTCGACATGGCGCCGCCTCCGCTTGCCGCCGCAGATCGGGATATTCGCATGGCTTGCAAACGCAAAGACCCCCGCGGGGGATCCCTTACGATATGCGGGCTGACGCAAAACTCGAATTGGGGAGTGTGCGAGCGGCCACTTGTGCGGGGCCAAATTGTATGATTGGAAACTCTTTAACCAGCGGCGGCGATTTGCCGGGGTAAAGGCGCGCCTTGCTAGCAATCACGATGTTTGCGGCCGCCGCCGGGCGAGCCGGCGCAGGAACATGGCTGTCGGCCGCAGGATAAAAAGATCGGCGACGACTGCCGCGAGCATGGCAAAGGCGCTCAGCCAGCCAAAAAGACGCAACGAGGGCAAATCCGAAAAGACCGTGACCGCGAGCCCGCAAGCGAGCACAATGGAGGTTAGAATAACCGCCGGCCCGACAAGTACCGTCGCGCGCTCAACCGCGACGCCCGGATCATCGGCGGGATCGTCCTCGAGGCGCAGGCGGTTGAGGAAATGTATTGTCGCGCTCAATCCCAGCCCGAACGACACTGTGAGTGCAACCACGCTCGCAAACTGAAGGCCCTGTCCCGTGGCGCGCAAAATAGCGCCTGCCGCAAGGATGGGGAAAACCCCGGGCAAAATGACCACGAACATGACGAGGAAAGAGCGGAAGGCGGCGCCGATGAAGATCGCGACAAGCAGGAATTCGAACGTAAGGCCAAGGCTCAACTTTTCGATCATGGATGCGCTGCTGCGCGCCGCAATGACAGACAGGCCGGTCACCGATATGCGGTAGCCGGGATTCTCCGCCTCGACCGTGGAAAGCGAATCTTCGAGCGCCTGAACGATTGGCAACAGCTTGCTGGCATCGGCATCGGGCACTCTCCCGGTCACGAGGGCGGCATCCTGATTGGCGGAAATAAACCTCCGTGTGAGATAGGCCGGCAGCATATCGGCATATTGTTTTAAAGTTCCGATGCTGGGCATGCCGGCCTTGATGAGCCAGCGCCGCAGCGTCTCGAGCGACCAGACATTGCCAATACCCGGCTGATGTTCGACGATTGAATGCACCTTGGCGATGACTGCAAGAGTTTGGGGATCGTAAAGCGATACGCCTGGCGGAAATTCGACCAAAACATCGACGGGGTTGGCGCCCGTCAATTGGATATCGAGACGGTGGCTCGCAGAGCTTGCCTGCTTATTTGGAACTTGATCCGCGAGCCGGTATCTTGGCTCGAGCCCGGAATAGACGAATCCGAGGCCAGCCACCGCCGCCAGGCTGAGAATGCTGTAGAGCCCTGCACGGCTGACCATCCGCGCCGCAACCCAGGCGCAGAAGTGCCGCAGTGCCTTTAGTCCGAGGTCGGCACCCGCGACTTTTGCCGCAATACCTGCCTCGTCTCTCAAGAAAAGGAGGCCTAGGAGGGGCATAAGGATAAGAACGGAGACGAGAGCAATCAGTATCGCCACCAACCCTGCTTGGCCAAATGTGCGAATGAGATCCGAGGCCGAAAATTGCAAAGCGACGAAAGACAAAGCTGCCGTTGCATGCGTGAGCACGCACGCCGGCCCAACGACGCGGATTGCATAGCGCAAGGCATCGGCTCTTTTCTCACCTTCGAGCAAACGGTCGCGCGTGGCGAAGGTGAGCTGCATCGTGTCCGAAAAGCTGATGACCATGACGAGCGGCGTCATCACGTTGAGAAACATATTGAGACGGAAGCCGAGCCAGCCAAGGGCTCCGAGCGCGAGCAGAATGGCGGTTAGCGGCGGCCCCGCAGCCACGATCATGAAAGATATCCGGCGAAAGAAAATGATTGCTATGGCGCAGCCCGCGACGAAACCCGCGGTGTTGTAGATGAGCCTGTCGCGCTCGACGGCGTTGCGGATCTCATTCTGCATCACCGGCACGCCCGTGAGCTCAAATACGAGTCCCGCCCCAGCCAAATCCTCTTTGGCAGCTTTCCGAATCTGAGTGATGATGCCGCTCAGTTGGCTGCTTTTGGCGGCCGATGGCTCAAGCGCCAAGACCATGAGCGTCAGCCGGCCGTTTTCGGAAAGAAGCTTGCCGCGCAAGATGGCATTATTCGTCACCCGGTGGATAAGCCTTTGGTAAGCAACGCCTTCGGGCAATTGGCCGGGAAAAAGCGGGGCCGGCATCTCGCCGTTTTCCGGCGGCTGGCGGGCCGAGAAAATCGAGATTAGCCCCCGCGTGCCTTCGATCAACTGCAGGTCTTCGGCGAGTTCACGCAGTTTCTCAATCGAATCTCGTGCTAGAAGATTGTCGCCTTCGATTACCGCCAGTACGTCGAATTCTGTCGACGGGAACCGTTTCGTTACATCCTCGTACTGCTTGAATGCCGGGGTTTCGGAACGGAACAGATCGCTCAGCGAATCCTCGATTTGAAGCCTGGAAATTCCGATGCTGGCGGCGATGGCGAGCAGGATTGTGAGGAGCGCCACGGTGCGGGGAAAGCGCAGGGAAACGATCCCCAGGCGCTCAATGCCTAAAGCAAGCGCGTGCCGCCTTTCTCCCCCGCCTGCCGGAGGCGGGAGGCTTGGCAGCCTCGCATTTTTAAATAGCAAAATCTGCTTCACTAGGAGTTCGAGCGAAGCCGCAAGTGGCGCGGGTCACACCTTCAAATGGGAGTCTCGTTGCGTGGCTCAACCCCCGGCTTTCTGTGCTGGCCAAGATGCGCGAAGAAGCCCGCTCTCGGGGCAAGGCTTTCTCGCTTCCAAATCTGCAAATCGAAATCTGCCGCCTGGCGCGCACTGATCCCCTCGCTCCCGCCGGGCCCCGGATGCCCATCCCTGCCCGGATCGCGCTTAAGGGCTGGGC
>JAFMSB010000082.1 GCA_017353815.1 Methylocapsa sp.
GCGGCGGGGCGAAACCTTCATGGCCTTTGTAAAGTAGGCGGGGCAGCCGGCAAAAAGCGAGGAAATTTCTCAGACCATCCGCGGGGAAGACATCTACGGCACCTGCGGCCCCGCTCACTTCGCTGCTCCGGTTAGACTTGTGGTCCGGGGAGAGCACGGCGCTTGTATGCCCTGGCGCGACTGGCAAGCGGAGAACTGGGCATCAAGGTGCCGCGCTCAGCGAATGGGCCTCCGGGAGCGCCCGCTTGGCCGCCTTTCTGGCGAGGAGGCCCGTGACACCGCGAATTTCCGCTTCGGTATGAAGCGCCGAGATGAAAAACCGCAAACGCGGCTGATCTTTAGGGACCCCGATTTGAATGATTGGCGGCACGTAATAGCCGTGGTCCATCAGGTAGCTCGAAGCTTCCAGGGTCTCTAAGCTATCGGTAAACAGGACCGGAACGACGCCCCGGCCGATTGCCGGTCCCGTATCGAGCCCTCCCTCGCGGGCGAGGCTCATAAACAGTCCGGCGTTATGGCGCAACCGCTCAATGCGCCATGTTTCTTGCTGCACCAATTGGAGGGCGGTGTGCGCGGCAACGGCAATTACGGGCGAGAGGCCAACGCTGTATACAAAGCCGGGCAAGGTGTGGCGCAGCCAGCTGATGACCTCCATTTTGGCGGCGACAAATCCTCCGCAGGTGCCGAGGGTTTTCGATAAAGTGCCGATTATGAGATCGATCCGCTGCGGGTCGACCCCCCAGTGCTCCCAAAGGCCCCGCCCGTTTACACCAAGGACACCAATCGAATGCGCTTCGTCGATCAATAGCCAGGCCCCTCGCCTTTCCTTAAGCGCGACAAGACGGACGAGGTCGGCGACATCGCCATCCATGCTATAGAGGCCTTCGGCTACGATGAGAGCGTTGCGGTAATTGGCCCGCTTCTCGCGCAAAAGAAAATCAAGATGATCGAGATCATTGTGCCGGAAGATAACGGTTTCGGCGGCTGTCGCCTTTGCCCCGCTTACAATGCTGTTGTGCGACAATTCATCGATAAAAAGGGCGTCATGCGAGCCGAGGACATGCGAAATCGTTGTGACATTGGTCAAATAACCGCTCACCAGAGTGAGCGCCGATTCGACTTTAAGGAATTTGGCAAGACCTGACTCAAGCTCATGATGGAGCGACCGCTCGCCGCCGACCAAGCGGGAAGCGAGCGCGCCGATGCCTTGCGTCTCAAGCGCGCCCATGGCCGCGGCTTTGACCATCGGATGAGACGCAAGCCCCAGATAATCATAGTTAGCGAAGCTTACGAAGCGCCGTCCCGCCCTCTTGGCTTCCCCGCGTAACGTGTCGAGAGGAGCGAAGAAGGGATTCCCGCTGTCGAGATAGGCTTTGCCCGCAAGCCGGAATCGCTTCGTGGCATATTCCGCAAGGCTGCTCAATTTTCTCGCTTTGGTGTTGTTAGGCGTTCCAGGCGGGCTCACGAGCTGGCAGAGATTCCCTGGCAGTTAGTTGGCATATGGCACACTGCTTTAAGCCCCGGCCGGATTGCCAAGATCGAGTACAGGCAAGCCGTGGCATAGCATTATGCGCGCGGAGTAGCAAAAGCGGCGCTTCTCAAAAGCCTGGGACAGCACCTCTTGTTCCTGTTAATAATTCAAAAACACTTTTACTATCACAACCTTAACAGGTCTCGTAAATTCCCGTTACAAAACGTAACAAAGGCAATTCTCTCGCGCAGGCCCGCGTTGTTGTGAGAGACGGCCGGGTTACAGCGAGAGAATCAGCCGGGTTGCAAGTCGCGGACAATTCTATGGAGACATGGGTGATATTCATTTCCCCTCAAGTTAAATTGAGAGAGGCTCGCCGCCATATTCACGGCAGGTTCATCCGGCATCGCCTATCGGCAGCGCGCGCTTTTGGGCGTGTCGTAGAGCGCAAATGCCCTCCAAGAGGGGCGTTGGCCGAATGCTCCGCTCGAGCTATGCCCCATGAGAACCGGGTTGTTTAGGTCGATCCTTCGAAGCGATCCGATTATTATGGCTCAAGCCAATACTGAGGCTAGAGCATGGACGCCGCGCGCGCTCCTCCTCGCGCTGGCGGGCCTGACCGCTTTCTACGGCTGTGCGCTGGCCGCATGGCTACTTTCCCAAGCTGTCGTGCCGTGGGATTCCAAGAATCATTTTTATGCGATGTTCCGCTTCCTCGGCGATGCCTTGCACAATGGGGAGATTCCATTCTGGAATCCCTACCATTTTGCCGGCCACCCCGCGGTTGCCGATCCCCAATCCCTGATTTTTACGCCGACCATGGGGCTATTTGCGCTCCTTGCGCCGCGGGCCTCGATGCAGCTTTTCGACGCCATTGTTCTGGCTCATCTTCTTGCCGGCGGCATTTGCGCTTTGATGCTTTTGCGGCACTGGTGCTGGAATCCCGCGGCCGCGGTCCTTACGGCCATTGTTTTCATGCTCGGCGGGGCTGCCTCCTCGCGCCTTCAGCATACCGGCATCATCATTTCCTATTCCTTCTTTCCGGCGGCGCTTTGGATGCTCGATCTTATGCTCGAGCGGCGCTCGCTGCGCCATGCCCTTGCCTTTGGCCTCGCAGCATCCCTGATGGCGCTTGGCCGCGATCAGGTGGCGTTTCTTCTTTGCTTGGTGCTCATGGGCTATCCCATCTATCTCGCCACGCAATCGGGCAATGCCTGGGCTTATTTGCGGGCGCGCGCGGGCGTCTTGGCCCTTAGCGCCGGTCTTATTCTTGCGATTATGGTGGTGCCGGTTCTTTTGACGATGCAGTTTCTCGCATTTTCGAACCGGCCGGGCTTTCCCTTTGGAGTTGCCGCGGTCGGATCGCTCGCGCCGGTTAATCTCATTACGATTTTCGCCCCCAATTTCTTCGGTTCCCTGGACCGGCTCTATGATTACTGGGGGCCAGATTACGATACCATGCCGCGTGCTGATTGGACCGACCGCGCGGTCGATTACCTTTTCATTGGCACTTTGCCATTCCTCCTCATAGCTTGGCACGGTCTTGCAGCCGCCCGGATGTTCGCGCGGCGGGCAAGGCTTTTCCTGCTCCTGCTCATGGCGGCAGGCGCCTATGCACTCGGGCGCTATACGCCGTTTTTCGGCTTCGCCTTCGACTTCTTTCCGGGAGTTGCGCTCTACCGGCGCCCGGCCGATGCGACCTTCCTCGTCAATATCGCCCTTGCTTTCATGGCAGGATTTTTGTTGCACCGTTATGTGGAAGAAGGGGTGCCGCGCCCGTTTCCCAGTCTGGCAACATGGCAGACATGGGCCTTGCCCGGAACCGCAATCATAGGGCTCGCCGTTTTAATTGGCGCCGCTCTTGACTTCTCTTGGGGGCAAGGCCAGCTCAAAAACTCGCTTTTGGCGCTCGGTACGAGCGCCTTGCTCGCGGCAGCGGGTGCCGCCCTGCTTCACGATTACAAGGCGCGCCGCAGGCGGGCGCTCGCCGCAAGCCTGTTTGTTGTTTTCAGCGCGGGCGATATCCTTTGGCGCAACGCCGCCTCCTCGCTCAATGCAGAGCCCATCGCACGTTACGGCGTCTATGCCGGCATCCACTCCTCCGAGGTCAGGGGCATTGAGCTTTTGCGCCGCGAAATCGCAGCAAGGCTCCAGGGCGGCGACCGGCCCAGGGTAGAAATCTTGGGGCTCAAAGGGCCTTGGCAGAACGCCTCGATGGTCCTGAAACTCGAGGACACGCTCGGCTACAATCCGTTGCGGATCGACGATTATGACCGCGCCGTCGGGACCGGCCAAGACGCCGAGGATTTTGCCCTTAGGCGCTATCCCGGCACGTTTCGCGGCTACAACAGCAAGCTCGCGGCTCTTCTCGGGCTTGAATATCTGGTGCTCGACCGCCCTCTCACCCGGCTCCCGCGCGATGCGCCAAGGCCGAAGGCCGAGCTCCTTTATGCCAGCGGTTCGATGTATATCTACAAGCTCGGCAAGACCGCGCCAAGGACCTATTTCGCCTCTTCGATCCGGACCGTCGATAACGAAGATATTCTTGAGGAAGAAACGATTCCGGGATTTGATCCGGCAAAGGAGGTGTTGATCGACGAAGCGAGCATGGCCGGCCTGCAGGGCGGTCCTTATCCCGAGGCTGCGCTAAAGGAGCGGGTTCAGCCTGCCAGCCTGAGGGATACGAGGGGCGTTAACCCAAAGCCGTGGCTCGCGGCACAGGCGGGAGGCGGCCACGCTATCGCGGACCCGGGCGAGCCAGTTGCCGCGATCATCAATTATAGCGACAACGCGGTTGATATCGATGTGAGAGCGCCCGTGGCGGGCATTGCCGTGCTCCATGACCTTTACTACCCGGGCTGGGAGGCCTATGTCGACGGGATCGCAAGTCCTGTCCTGCGTGCAAATGTTTTGTTCCGGGGCGTCGAGGTCCCAGCCGGGCGCCACAGGGTCCATTTCGTGTTCCGCCCGCTGTCGGCCTCCAATCTCAAAGCGGCATTGTTGAGCGCCACCGGCCGCTTCGAGGAGTAAGATTTGCCGGTGCTTTCTCCTTTGCCCGCGCGCCTCGCGGGGACCTTCTTATGCGCCCTGGCAGGCCTTGGGTTCGCGCAAGCTCTGGCGGCGGATAACCAATATTCGCCTTCTCCGCGCTTGCCGCTTCCTTTGAATATGGCTCCCTCCGAGACGGCGCGGGGAGTCGTGCATCTTGCGGCCCAATTTACCGTGAGCGACAAAGAGCCCGTGCGCCAAGGCCTGATATGGCGGGTCTTCGAGGAGGATTTGGGACCCGATGGGAACCACAAACTTGTCGCGCAATCCTCCGACGCAACTCCAACCCTGCCCCTGCCCGATGGCAATTTCGTTGTCCATGCCGCCTTGGGGCTTGCTGGCGCAACCAAAAGAATTACGGTCAACGGCACCCTGCTCAACGAAACTCTCATACTTAACGCGGGCGGGCTCAAGATCACGGGCGCGCTCGGCGATACGCCCATCAACCCCGCAAGATTTTCAATTTCGATATACGTTCCGGAGCCGGTCAATCCGGAGGCGAAGCTCGTCATCGCCAATGCCAAGCCTGGAGAGTTGATCGGCTTGCCCGAAGGCAATTATCATATCGTCTCGACGTTGCTCGACGCGGGAGCCAACGGTCCTCCGAGCCCGACAAATTCGGTCATTAGCACCGATCTCAGAGTTCAGGCCGGAAAGCTCACCGATGCGACATTGCGCCATCGCGCCGCGACAGTGACCCTCAAACTCGTGAACAGCCCCGGCGCCGAGGCGCTCGCCAATACGGCTTTCACAATCCTGACGCCCGGCGGGGATGTCATTCGCGAGATGATCGGGGCTTTTCCGTCCGTGACCCTTGCCGAAGGCGAATATGTTGCGATCGCGAGGCATGACGGCAAGACTTTTCAAGCAACCTTCAAAGTCACCTGCGCCCTCGATAGGGATGTCGAGGTCCTCGCCTCGGAAACCCCGCCTCCTGCGAGTCCCTAGATCCTCTCATTTTGATTTAGAATTATTCAAAAAATGTTTCACGTGAAACCCAAAACCGAACAATCCAGCAACAAGGTTTTGCCTGTGCACACGTAAGAAAGGCGGACATTGTTGTGCGATAATGAGGCCCGCGCCCCGCCCGCGCCGCAACCCCATCCCGCGAACGCAGGCCCGGAGTTAAGGCGGCGGCTAAACTACTCGCCCGCAATCATTCTTGCCCGCGCGCGCAGCTTTTCCGTCTCGCTCTTGAGCTGCCCGCAGGCGGCCATGATGTCGCGCCCGCGGGGGGTGCGAACCGGACTCGCATAGCCCGCGTTAAAGATGATTTCGGAAAAGCGCTCGATTGCGGGCCAATCCGAGCATTCGTAAGGCGCGCCGGGCCAGGGATTGAAAGGGATGAGGTTGATCTTGGCGGGAATGCCTTTCAAAAGCCGCACCAGCTCGCGTGCCTCGGCGGGCGAATCGTTGATGCCTTTGAGCATTACGTACTCGAAGGTGATGCGCCGCGCGTTCGAGGCGCTGGGATAAGACCGGCAAGCCGCAAGCAATTCCTTGAGCGGATATTTTTTGTTGAGCGGCACGAGCTTGTCGCGAAGCTCATCGCGTACCGCATGGAGCGAGATTGCGAGCATCGCGCCGGTCGTGAGCCCAAGCTCCTCTATTCGCGGCACGACGCCCGCGGTCGATACCGTGATCCGGCGCTTCGAAAGCGCAAGCCCGTCGCCGTCGGCGAGAACCAAAATGGCATCGCGCACTCTCTCCAGATTGTAAAGCGGCTCGCCCATGCCCATGAAGACGATATTCGATACTGCGCGCAGACCTTGGCCCGGCACAAGGCCATCCTTTGGCGGCGCGAGGCCCGGAAAGTCGCCGAGCCTTTGGCGCGCAATCAACACCTGGCAGATGATTTCGCGGGCGGTCAGATTGCGCACGAGCTTTTGCGTTCCCGTGTGGCAAAAGCTGCAATTCAGGGTGCAGCCGACCTGACTCGAAACGCACAACGTCCCGCGATCGCTTTCGGGGATATAGACGCATTCGGCCTCGGCCGCATTCGCCTCGGCGCCGGTACGCTCGAACCGCAGCAGCCATTTTCGCGTCCCGTCGGCTGAGACCTGCTCGGCCACGACTTCGGGGCGGGCAAGCGTGAATTGGCCGGCAAGCGTCGAGCGCAGCGCCTTGCTCACATTGCCCATTGCATCAAACGTGGTCACCCCGGCATGGTAGATCCAATGCCAGAGCTGAGCGCTCCGCATGCGCAGATCCCGCTCCGGAACGGCCGCCTCCAGAAGCGCCGCGGCAAGCTCGCGCCGCGTCGCTCCGGCAAGCGAGCGAGGGCTCGCTTCTGTGGCCTGCGCAATGGGCTGGGCGAGGCTGGACATCATGGCGCTACGTTCTTAGCATGGCGGCGATCAATTTCTCCAGGCGCGGGGCAACAATCGCAGAGGACTTGCCGCGCTTTGGTGCCATTGCGGGCTCTTCGCTGCGCTTAGAGCAGGCCAGCGGCGCTACGGCGGACGGAGATTTTATGCAGACCGTTTTTTCCCATGTTCAACTTACCCGCCCGTTCTTTTCCGCCGCCTTGCTTGGGCTCCTTGCGGCGGCGCCCTTGGATGCCGCCCGCGCCCAACTTGTTCCGGCGCTGAAAGACTC
>JAFMSB010000398.1 GCA_017353815.1 Methylocapsa sp.
GGTGATATTCGCATTCACATCCGTGCCGCCCTGGCGCTCGGTCATGCCCATGCCGAGCGTGACGGCTTCTTTCTCGAACCAAGGCTTTGCGGCCGGGTCGTACGCGGGCGAAAGCATAAGCTTCTGCCAAGACGAAAGGATGCTTGGGGATGCGCTAAGGGCAGCGAAAGCGGCATTGGTCATGCTCATCGGGCAGATATGGCCCGCTTCGGCCTGGGTCGCCATAAAGATGCGGGCGGCGCGGGCGCAAACGCGGCCTTCCTCTTTGCTCGCGAAGACCGAGCAATGCAGGCCCGCCGCCATGCTTTTTTGCATGAGATCGTGATAGGCGGGGTGAAACTCGATAAGATCGGTGCGGTTGCCGGCCGCGTCGATGATTTTCAGGCGGGGCGGGTTTTCGTTCGCCAGGCGGCCGAGCCGCATCGTCGCCGCGGACCCGAAATATTTTCCAAAGGCGGACAGTTCTCCTGCCTGGGCGGGGGGGCAAGCGCGGGCAACCGCTGCCTTGAGCGCCATATCGCTTTCGAAGAGGCTGATGTCTTCAAAAGGCGGCGTCTGGTTGAATGATGCCGCCTCCAATCCCCCTGACACGCCCGCCATCCACGATTCCTCTCTGCTACTCGGCGGCCAGCCGCAGATTTTCGGCAGCCGAATCGCGCGAGCGCAAGTGAGCCTCCGCCTGGGCCATGTAGTCCCGGGTCAAAGGGACGTTTTCGAGCTTCTTGGCGAGCTGAATCTGGAACACTGCGAGACCTTCGCGGAGGAATGCCGTCTCTGATCCTGCAAGATACAGCTCCCACATCCGGCAAAAACGTTCTCCCCGCTTTGCTTTGACCTCGGCGCGATGCGTCTCGAACCGTTCGCGCCAGGCATGGATGGTCTTGGCGTAATGCAGCCGGAGGACTTCGACGTCGGTGACAAATAGGCCGCTGCGCTCGACCGCCGGCATGATCTCGGAAAGTGCGGGCAGGTAGCCGCCGGGAAAAATATATTTTTTGACCCAAGGATTGGTCGCGCAAGGCCCATCCATGCGTCCGATGGTATGGATGAGCGCGATCCCGCTCTCATTGAGAAGTTCTGCGACCCTGCGGAAATAGGTGTCGTAATGCGAGAGGCCCACATGCTCGAACATGCCGACCGAAACGATGCGGTCGAATGTATCGCCGGCCTCGCGGTAATCGCAAAGGCGGAAATCCGTCATTTCCGAGAGCCCCAGATCGGCTGCGGCGGCCCTGGCAACGTCGAGCTGAGTTTGCGAAAGCGTGATTCCGGTTACTTCTGCCTCGCAAAAACGGGCGAGGTAAATCGCCATTCCGCCAAAGCCGCAGCCAATATCGAGGAGTCTTTGGCCCGGCGACATTATTAGCTTGGCGGCGATATGCCGTTTCTTGGCCAGTTGCGCCGTTTCGAGATTGAGGCCGTCACGCTCGAAATAGGCGCAAGAATATTGCAGCCCCGAATCGAGGAACCTCGTGTAGAAGAATGCGTCGAGATCGTAATGGTGCGCTGCATTTTGTCTCGCTTGCTGCCGGTTATTTGGCCGCCGTAGCCAGCGCAGTGCGGTCCGCGCCTTCAAAAGCAGGCGCAACCTCAGCGAGCCGTCCGGGCGCCACAGATTTTCGGCGCTGAGCATGAGCAGATCGAAGAGGCTGCCCTTCGTGATTTCGATCCTGCCATCCATATAGAGCTCGCCGAAGTTCAGCTCGGGGTCGAGCATGACCAGAAAAGGCGCCGCTGCGTCCTTAAACCGCAGTCCGAGTTTCGGCGCCTGGCCCGCCCCCGCTATGAACTTGTATCCGCCCGCCGTCTCGATTTCGATCGATCCAGTCTTGAAGAGTTTTGCAAAAAAACCTTCCAGAAGTTTCGCCATGGATTTCCACTCCAAGGTCTCCGCCCAAAGCCCAGCCGCTCGCCGGCGCCCGGCAGGTAGCCAAGCATCTCGTTATTTCGTTTTTTCACGCAAATTGGCGCGCTCGCCCGCTTTCCGCAAGTTGCGGAATTTTGCCCCTTATGCCGGCCTTCGACTAGTAAACTAGCCGGGGGGCGAATTGTTCACTTTATCCGTCACGATCCCCTCACGCTTCGCTGCGGGCCGGCGGAGAGGGGCAGGCTGCTTGGGGAGCATGCCCGCCACGACGGCGTCCGTGGTGCCCGAATTGGCAAGCGATATGCCTTTCCCATTGCCTTTGCATATCCACGCCAAACCTTTGGCATAACAGGGCTCGCGAAGCATTTTTGTCATGGGAGAACTGCTTCGCCCGGGTGCCCGCTCAGCATCAAAACAACCCACTTAGCTAGGGAGATAGTCCAATGA
>JAFMSB010000399.1 GCA_017353815.1 Methylocapsa sp.
TTTCCGAAGGGTCCGAATTTTGAAAGCTAATCTCAAGCGGCACTTGCATTTGCTCTCCTCTGTCTCGGGCGAGTCCATCCATGCTTGGCCCGATGCGCAGCGGGATCTTTGTCATCTGTTCGCGCCTCCGGCAATCCTTGCGCCACGAATATAGGCGAGCCCTTTCCGGCGTCCCAGACGGCGACAGGCAGGCAAGAGGATTTGAAGAGGCGGCACGGCAGAGGTCTTGGCACCGGCTTCGGCCGCAAGCCGGCGCCTCCGAGCGGGCAGGTTATGGCGGATTCGGAAATCCAGTTGCGCAAGCCAGGGCACAAGCGGGCGGGCGCTCGCACGAAATCTCAGCCGGCCTGGGCAAGCACGATCTGCGTGTCCCCATAAATGCGCCTTCCGAGCAATGCGTAGCCTTGCGGCAATTCGATCTGTGGCCCCGCCTGCTCTTCTATGACGACGAGACCGTCTTTGGCCAGCCAGCTTCCCTCGCGCAGCGAGGTAAGGGCTGGGGCAACAAATCCTCTGCCATAAGGCGGATCGAGGATGGCGAGATCATAGGCCTCGCCTGCCTCTGCCATTCCGAGCTTGCGCGCATCGCCCTGGCGAAGGCGCACCGCGTTTGCGGCACCAAGAGCCTGCATATTGGCGCGGATGATCCGGCAAGCATCCGCCGCGCGCTCGACGAACAGAACAAATCCGGCTCCGCGCGAAAATGCCTCCAAACCCATCGCGCCGGTGCCGGCGAAGAGATCGATCACGCGGGCGCCTTCCGCTGGATTGCCGTAAGCATGCGCAAGAATATTGAATATCGCTTGACGCAGGCGATCCGAGGTCGGCCTTATCTTATTTGAGCCGGGGCCAAGCAACGGCCGGCTCTTCAACCTGCCGCCTGTGATTCGCATGACTTAGGATTTGCGGCGGCGGCGAGGCCCCGGGCGGCCGCCGGCAGGCCGTATGTTTTTATGCCCATCGGCGCTTTTGTCCTGTGCCGGGCGCCGAAGTTTTTTTTCGTGCTGTTTGCGCTTCCCCGGCGCGATTTTGCGGGGCGGTTTCCGCTGCCGCAAATTGCTCTTGCCGGGATCTTCTGTGGATGCAGTCCATTTCTCGACACGAACTCTGCGTCCGGCGCGGTCCTCGATCGTTGCGTGCTCGACAGGGGTGTGGTTTTCGAACCCGCCGCGATGAAGAGCGCGCAGCAAAGAGATATGCTTGCGCCGCCTTCGCGGGGGTTTGCGCTCTTCGGCCGGCGGCAGTAATGGCGCAGGCTGAGCGCGGGCTGGCAGGGATTTGCGCCGGCCGGCATGCGTTGCGCGCCGGGCCAGTTGCGTGCGAGACTCCGGTTCCTCCCTCTCATCCTGCGGCGGCAGAGGGGACGAAAAATCAGCGCCTGCCGCCTTTGCGAGCGAAGCACCTAGCCGGTCGCGAAGCACACGGGTTGGCACTTCCTCGGCCATGCCTTGTTCAAGATCGCCGAGCTGAAATGGCCCATAAGAAATCCGGATCAGACGGTTGACGTTAAGGCCCAACGATTCCAGCACGTGTTTTATCTCGCGGTACTTGCCTTCGCGCAACGCCATGCTTAGCCAGCAATTGGCGCCTTGGAGGCGATCGAGCGAAGCCTCGATGCCCGCATATCTTACACCCGCGACCGTTACGCCGCCGCGCAGCCCATCGAGGCTCGCTTGCGCGATCTGCCCTTTCGCGCGCACGCGGTAGCGCCTTATCCATCCGGTCGACGGCAATTCGAGAACCCGCGCGAGACCTCCGTCATTGGTGAGCAGCAAAAGCCCCTCGCTGTTGATGTCGAGCCTTCCCACGCTGATGACCCGCGGTCCCTGTGGCCAATGCTGGCGCAAGTGTTCGAATATCGTGGGCCGGCCTTGCGGATCATTCGCGGTGCAGACGAGCCCGCGCGGCTTATGAAACAGAAAGAGCCGGGTGCGGGCGCGCTCGCGAAGCGGTTTGCCGTCGACCGTTATTTTGTCGCCCCGCTGGATGGGCTGGCCGGGGCCGGCGAGCGGGATCCCATTGATGGCAACACGGCCCTGCGCAATCCAGATTTCGGCCTCGCGCCGCGAACAAAGCCCGGCGCGGGCAATGAGCTTTGCGGCGCGAGCTCCCCCGCCCCCTTTTTCCGGCTGGCGCCGCGTTCCGCCGGCGGGCCGAGCATGCTCTTGAGGGCGGCGATTTCCAGTGTCTCGTGGCATAATTGTTTGATAATAGACCGTTCTTGCAACGAGACGCAAAGCTGCTTGATCGAGGCGTTCTGGCAATTATTCTGGCGCCGGGCCGCCCTCAGCGGACCGAGCGAAGTCTTGGCGCC
>JAFMSB010000083.1 GCA_017353815.1 Methylocapsa sp.
CATGAGCAAGGCCTTTACCAAGGAAACCGAAGCCGATGAGGATCTCGACAGCGAGTTCCTTTCGGCTCCGCAAGGAATCAAAAATTACATCACCCCCGAGGGCCTGCGGCGGTTGCAGGAGGAATTCGCGGGGCTCCAGCGGGTCGAGCGCCCGAAAATCGTCGACACGGTGGCCTGGGCGGCAGGCAATGGCGACCGGTCGGAGAATGGCGATTACATTTACGGCAAGCGCCGGCTGCGCGAAATCGACCGCCGCCTTCATTTCCTCCGCAAGAGAATGGAAATCGCCGAGGTCGTCGATCCGGCGCGGCAAAAGGACCGCGGCCGGGTCTATTTCGGCGCGACCGTTGTCCACCGCAACAGCCAAGGAGCGGAGAGGGCCGTCCGGATCGTCGGGATCGACGAGGCGCGCTCGGAGTTCGATGAGGTAAGCTGGATATCGCCGGTCGCTAAGGCGCTCATGAAGGCGGCCGAAGGCGATGTCGTCGAAATCCGCACTCCGCGCGGGGCCGAATTCATAGAGGTGCTGAAGATCAGCTACTGAACCGCGCGCGGCGGGCCCTGGCACCCTTGGCGAGCCCGAACGTTCTCATCGCAGCGAAGATGCCGCTCCGGTTTCGGGCTGAAGCGCGAGCCGGGTTCTTGCGCGCACCTCCCGGTCGATTTCGAGTGCATCGGCGATTGTCTCGGGCTCATGCGCTCCTATCCCGGCAAGAGCGAGATCGCATGCCCCTTCCACAATCCGGGCAATTTCGTAAAATGGAATACAGCGGCTCAAAAAGGCTTCGACCGCAACTTCGTTGGCGGCGTTCATTACGGTCGGAAGACCCTGGCCCGTGCGCAGGGCATCGATTGCCACGCGCAGGGCCGGGAAGCGGTCAAAGTCCGGGCGCTCGAAGGTAAGCTGGCCAATGGCCGTCAGATCGAGGCGGCGCGCGGCGGTTGTCTGCCGCTGCGGAAAAGAAAGACAATGCCCAATGGGGACTTTCATGTCCGGCGCGGCAAGGCCAGCCGTCACCGATCCGTCGCTAAAGAAGACGAGACCGTGGACAACGGATTGAGGGTGAATGACGACGCTCAGCCTAGCAGGGTCGATATTGAACAAATGATGCGCCTCGACCAGTTCGAGGCCCTTATTCATGAGCCCAGCCGAGTCGATGGTGACTTTCGGTCCCATTGACCAATTGGGATGCGCCAAGGCCTGCTCGGGCGTTGCCCGGGCGATCGCGGCGCGCGTCCAGGTCCAAAATGGACCGCCCGAGGCGGTCAGCGTGATCTTCTCGACCGTATCGAGAGGCGCGCCCCCCAGGGCCTGGAAAATCGCGTTGTGCTCGCTGTCGACCGGAAGCAACGTCGCGCGAGAGGCCGCGGCCTGGCGCATAAAGGCCAAACCGGCACAGACGAGACACTCCTTATTGGCAAGCGCCACCACCCGCCCGGCAGAAAGCGCGGCAAAGGTTGGCTTTACTCCCGCCGTCCCGGCAATTGCCGCCACAACGATGCTGGCCGGGCGCAGAGCCGCCTCGATGACGGCATCCTCGCCTGCCGCTGCCGCGATCTGAGTTCCCGCCAGGGCCTCCTTGAGTTCGGCATATCCGCCCGGATCGGCGAGCGCGGCGAAACTTGCGCCAAGGTCACGGGCGGCGCAGGCCAGCGCCTTCGGGTCGCGGCCCCCCGCCACCGCCTCGACCCGGAACGCCCCGTTTGCGCCGTGGATAACATCGGCCGTGGATTTGCCGATCGAGCCGGTCGCGCCAAGGATAATCACGCTCCAGGGCTCGCGCTCCGCCGCGGGACACTGCCGCAATTGCATCGCCTTCTCCGTGCCGGCTCTTCCCTCTCCAAAGAGCATGCCGGCCAAGCCGGAGCAAGAGCAGGCAAATCAAGGATAAAGCCGCCCCGGATGCAACGCCAGCCCCGGCCCCTTGCGCAGCGGCAAATTTGCACCTTCGCAGCCCGATTATTGCGAAGATTTGCGGCTCTACCCTAACCCCAGGAGAAGAGTCCGGCCGCGACCGACGGGCCGCCCCGCGCGGCTCCCACAAGCGCGGCAAAAGCCGCCGCGGCAATAAAGCCATCGAGCCGGTCCATGAAACCGCCGTGTCCTGGGATGAGGCGGCTTGAATCCTTCGCACCAAAGCGCCGCTTGACCCAAGATTCAAAAATATCTCCCGCCTGAGAAATGGCAGCGGCGGCAAGACCGAGGCCAAAAAGAGGAACCCAGACCTTCAAGCAGGGGCCGAAGCCGGCGATCAGCGTTCCAAGCACCGCTCCGGCAAGAATGCCCGAGAGCATGCCGGACCAGGTCTTTGAGGGCGAGATCCGGGGCCATAATTTTGGCCCGCCAATCAACCTGCCGCCGAAATAAGCGCAGACGTCCGTGCCCCAGACGATGGCAAAAAGCCAAAGGATCGCTTGCGTGCCAAAGCCCGGCGAGCGGTGCAATGCGGCGACTGGTAAGAGCAGCGCGGCCGCATAAGCAACACCGCAAAACGCCCAGATGCTGCGGCCTTTGCCCGCGGCCAAAGCAGCAGCGGCGGCCGCCGCCGCGAGCGCCGCGCCGGATAGCCATAAGCCGCCTTTGGCGAAAAAAAACGCGCCTGCGCAGATCCCCAAAGCGGCAAATAAGATGCGCAAGCGGGGGCGCGGCGCGGCGATCAGATTTTGCCACTCGTAGCCAACCGCGAGGGCCGCTCCAAGCCATACAAGATCGAATGTCAGGCCGCCAAGCCATAGGGAAGCAAGAGCCGCGGCCATTAATACGGCGGCCGAGGCGAGGCGCGGGAAAAGATCGGCCAGTCCCCGCTGCCGCAGGAGCGAGATGGCGGGAGGGCCGCTGCTTGTTGTTCCGGAAGTGTCGTTCGGCATGGAAAAAAGCCGCGTCCCGCGCCAAGGTCACTTGGCCAGCACAATCTCGCCGCAGCGCCGCCCGGTTACACCGCCAAAGCGGCGCTCGCGCGCGGCGAACTCCTTGAGCGCCGCCGAGAAGGCGTCGCGATCGAAATCCGGCCAGTGCAGCGGCAGAAATACGAGCTCCGCATAGGCTGCTTGCCACAGCATGAAATTGGAGAGCCTCTGCTCGCCCGAAGTGCGGATGATGAGATCGGGATCAGGTATGCCGCCGGTGTCGAGGCGGCCCGCCAACAGGATTTCGTCGATGTCGGCGGGCTTGATGAGGCCCGCCGCCGCTTCTTGCGCCAAAATCCTTGCCGCGGCCGCAATCTCCTGTCTGCTGCCGTAGTTGAAGGCAACGATCAAGTTGAGCCGCGAATTGCCCTGAGTTCGCTCCTCGGCTTCCTCGAGCAAGGCGCGTATATCGGGCTGAAGATTGTCGCGGACACCGATAACCTTAACCTTTACGCCAGCCTTCACCAATTCATCGAGGTCGTTGCGGATAAAGCGTCTGAGAAGCCCCATAAGATCGGCGATTTCCTCGACCGGCCGGTTCCAGTTCTCTTGGGAAAAGCTATAGACGGTGAGATAGCCGAGCCCGAATTCGATTGCCGCCCGGACGGTCTCGCGAAGCGCCTGCACGCCGCGCCGGTGCCCCGCGGCGCGGGGCAGCCCTCGCCCCGCCGCCCACCGTCCGTTGCCGTCCATGATGATCCCGACATGAATTGGTAAGCCAGGCGCCCCCCATTGTGCTTTGCGGGCATTTTCTTCCGCTGGGGGAGAGGGCGCCGTCATTTTCCTGGCATTGGCGGACTTTGGTAGCATCGACCCCGGAAAACTTCTTCAATTAGAGCAAACTCGAGGGCGCGCTCCCGCCCCTGCAAGATGAGCCCGCGCTGCGGCGGGATCATTCCTGGCTGCAATAGCAAATTCTGCCGCCGGTCTTCAACAAACCAGGCCTTAAATATATTTAACAAAATCGCAATTTTCTCATCGCGGCCATGAGAATGAAGCCTCCCCTCCTAAACACGCATGATTTCGGACTCCTTCGCGCTGAGCGCGGAATCGATCTCGGCAACAAATTCATCGGTGACTTTTTGGATTTCGTGCTCGTGGCGCTTTTCGTCATCCTCGCCGAGCGCTTTATCCTTGAGCAGCTTTTTTAACAAGTCCAGCCCGTCCCGGCGGACATGGCGGACCGCGATACGCGCCTCCTCGGCGTATTTATGGGCAACCTTTGCCATTTCCTTGCGCCGCTGCTCATTGAGTTCCGGAATACGGATGCGCAGGACCTGGCCCTCGACGATTGGCGAAAGTCCAAGGTTCGAGTTGCGGATGGCTTTGTCGACGGCAGAGACCATGGCCTTGTCCCAGACTTGAATCGAAAGCATGCGCGGCTCCGGCACGCTGATTGTGGCGAGCTGATTTACCGGAAGCGATTGGCCATAGGCTTCGACATGCACCGGCTCGATGAGGCTTGCCGAGGCGCGGCCGGTGCGCAAACCGCGCAATTCCTGTTTCAGCGCGGCGACCGCACCTTGCATCCGCCGCCTGAGGTCTGAAATATCAAAGCCAACAGTCATCTGCGCACCTCGGCATGATTCCAAACACGGCCCTAGCTTGGCTGCGGGCAGAGAGGCCACCCCGCCGGCATTACGGCGATACCAGCGTGGCGTTCCCTCTTCCCTCGAGCGCGGAAAGGATCGCGCCTGGGTTTTTTATCGAAAACACAATTATGGGAATTCCATTTTCGCGTGCAAGCGCGAAGGCAGCCGTGTCCATGACCGCAAGATTGCGGGCAATTGCCTCGTCATGGGTTAGTTGCTCGAATCGGATGGCCCTGGAGTCGCGCTTTGGATCGGC
Organism: Methylocapsa sp.; assembly: GCA_017353815.1. GTDB lineage: Bacteria > Pseudomonadota > Alphaproteobacteria > Rhizobiales > Beijerinckiaceae > Methylocapsa. The sequence continues at coordinate 4,756 of JAFMSB010000083.1, forward strand.
CGAATAGACGCCATCGACCTGAGTTGCCTTCATGATGAGGTCGCAGGAAAGCTCGGCGCCCCGCAAGGCCGCCCCGGTATCGGTGGTAAAGAACGGATTGCCCGTGCCGCCTCCAAGAACCACAATCCGCCTCTTGCCGAGATGATGCAAGGCCGCTTCGCGCGAATAGGCTTCGCAGATTGCGGGCATGGGCAAAGCCGACATTGTGCGCGCCGCCTGTCCCTGCTTTTCGATCGCGTGCTCGAGGGCAAGGGCGTTCATGACCGTTGCTAGCATGCCGATCGAATCGGCCCTTGCCCGCTCGATCCCCTTGTCGGCACCTTCGATGCCGCGGAAAAAATTTCCGCCGCCGACGACGGCGGCAACCTCGACGCCGCGCGCTGCAACGTTTTTGAGATCCCCCGCAATTGCGGCCAAGACGTCAGGGTCAAGGCCGTGGCTGCGCGCGCCCATCAGAGCTTCGCCGGAGAGCTTGACGACGATCCGCCGCCACCGGAGCGGTTTGGGAGGCACTTCGGCTGGAATATTCATAGGCCCTTGGTCCCTCGCGTCCGGTGCGCCCGGGGATAAGGCAAATCGCCAAAAGTGCAAGATCCCAGGGGCGGGCAGGTCCGCGGGGTGGGGCGGGAAAGCGCATAAAGCTCTGTATAGAGCGCCTTCTAAGGCTGACATTGGGCGCGGCGTCAATTATGTAGATTCCAAGACACGGGGCTCGGGGTGCGAGCCGCAGCAAGCTCGTTTCCTTACGATTCTACTTGCCCGAGGCGGAAAAGGGACTGGCGATGGATGAAGCGGGGGATTCCAATGGGCTGCCCGATGCCCGCCGGGGTTCCGTGGGCGAAGAAGGCGGCGCGACAATAGCGGGCATCGACCTCGAGGCTGACCGGCTGCGCGAGGAATGCGGGATTTTCGGAATCTTTGGCCATCCCGATGCCGCGGCCATCACCGCGCTTGGGCTGCATGCCTTGCAGCACCGCGGCCAGGAGGCGGCAGGCATCGTGACCTTCGACGGTCACCGTTTCAATTCCGAGCGCAGGCTTGGCCTCGTCGGCGATAATTTTTCCAAGGCATCGACCATCGAACGCCTGCCGGGCGAATCGGCGATCGGCCATGTGCGCTATTCGACGACGGGCGAGACGGTGTTGCGCAACGTGCAGCCGCTTTTTGCCGAGCTTTACGCAGGCGGCTTTGCCATTGCCCACAATGGCAATCTCACCAACGGCCTCAGCCTGCGGCGCGATCTCGTGCAAAGTGGCGCCATCTATCAATCGACCACCGACACCGAGGCCATCCTGCATCTTGTTGCCCGCAGCCGGCGGCCGCACCTCATCGACCGCTTTGTTGAGGCGCTGCGCGCGGCCGAGGGCGCCTATTCGCTCGTTGCGCTGAGCAACAAGAAGCTGATGGGCGCTTGCGATCCGTTGGGCATAAGACCGCTTGTGCTCGGCGAGCTCGACGGGCGTTACCTCCTCGCCTCGGAGACCTGCGCGCTCGATATCATCGGCGCGCGTTTTTTGCGCGATATCGGCAATGGCGAAATCGTGGTCATTTCGGACGATGGCATCGAGAGCCTGCGGCCATTTCCGCCGCGACCCATGCGCCCTTGCATCTTCGAATATATTTACTTCGCCAGGCCGGATTCGATCGTGCACGGCAAGCCCGTCTATAATGTGCGCAAGGCGATGGGCGCCGAGCTCGCCAAAGAGGCCCCAGCCGAGGCCGATGTGGTTGTTCCCATTCCCGATTCCGGCGTGCCCGCGGCGCTTGGCTTTGCCCAGCATTCAGGCATTCCCTTTGAGCTTGGCATCATCCGCAACCATTATGTCGGGCGCACCTTCATTCAGCCCTTCCAATCCGTGCGCGAATTGGGAGTGCGGCTCAAGCACAGCGCCAATCGCGCCGTCGTCAAGGGCAAGCGCATCGTCCTCATCGACGATTCGATCGTGCGCGGGACAACCTCGGTCAAGATCGTGCGCATGATGCGCGAGGCGGGCGCGCGCGAGGTGCATTTCCGGATCTCTTCGCCGCCCATTGCCTATCCCGATTATTACGGGATCGACACGCCCGAGCGCGACAAATTGCTCGCCGCGACCCATACGCTCGACGAGATGCGCGCCTATATCGGCTGCGATACGCTGGCCTTTTTATCCGTAAATGGGATCTACCGCGCGCTCGGCGAGAAGTGCCGCGACCCGAATCGGCCGCAATATACCGATCATTGCTTTACCGGCGATTATCCGACCAGGCTCACGGATACGGCTGGCGACACCAAGGCGCAACTCTCGCTGCTCGCCGA
>JAFMSB010000084.1 GCA_017353815.1 Methylocapsa sp.
CGGCGATCGCGCTCCTCGATGAGCTTGCCGCCGAACGCACTCTCGCCGCGGAAATCGTTCAGCCCCTGCGTCTCTTTCATACAAATAGGCTCAAACTCACGGAGCTCAGGAGCGATGGCCATGACGGCCACCGAGAATGCGCCGAGCTTCGCGACGAAATCGAACTCCTTCTTATTGCCGCGGAAAGGCGGCAAATCAACGATCTATGGCGCAGCGGCAAGCTCAAAGACGAGACGCGGCGCCGGATCGAGCGCGAGCTCGATCTTCGCGAGGCCCATTTAGCCGGCGAGCGGGACGAGTCATTGCACCAGCGGCGTTAAATCTTGATCTTCGTCCGCAGGATGGAGCCGGGCGCGGGCAAATGCGCGGGTCTCTTATCGCAGGTATATATCGACCGTTCTTACTTCGGCAAAGGTGAAATATTGCTGCAGGCTTGTAAGGTTTTGGGCGGGGACCGGACAAAAATGTTTCACGTGAAACATTTTTAGAATGATTCTAGATAATTTTGGCGGGAAAGCCGAGTCCTGCGATCGTCCTAGTCGAGTCGATAAATCGGGCGTTGGCACGATGCTGCGGCCGGCGGGCTGCCGGCCCGAGCGCAGGGCGATATCAGGCAGGCTCCTTCGGCGCAATTTCGCCAGCGAGCAGGTCGCGGACTTTGACCGCGAGCTCGCGCTGGGTATAGGGCTTGCCGAGAAATTTCACACCGGAATCGAGCCGCTGCTGGTGGATGATGGCGTTTCGGGTGTAGCCCGTCGTAAAGAGCACAGGCAGATCGGGGCGCAAGCTCACGGCCAACCTGGAAAGCTCGCGCCCATTTGCATCCGGCAGAACTACATCAGTGAATAACAAATCGATCTGAGCCGGCCCTTTAAGGACACGTAGGGCATCCTCCGTGCTGCCCGCCTCGACGACCGCATAGCCGAGTTCCTCGAGAGCGGAGCGCGCATATTCCCGCACGCTCTCATTGTCTTCGACGACAAGCACAGTCTCTTCCCGCTCCGCGCGCGGCAGCGAGGAAGCATCCACGGGCCTTGGTAAAGGTGCTGCTTTCATCTCTTCCGCATGCAACAGACGCGGCAGATAGATTTTGACCGCCGTGCCATGGCCTTGTTCGCTATAGACGCGGATATGGCCGCCCGATTGCTTTACAAAGCCGTAGACCATCGCAAGACCAAGCCCGGAACCCTTGCCAGCTTTCTTGGTGGTGAAAAAAGGCTCGAAGACGTGCGGGATGGCATCCGGAGCAATGCCGGTGCCGGTATCCGTCACGCTGAGCAAAACATATTGGCCCGATGCAACGCCCTCGAATTGGGCCGCATAGGCCTCATCGAGCAAGGAATTGGATGTTTCGATGGTGAGCTTGCCGCCCTTTGGCATTGCGTCGCGCGAATTGACACAGAGATTGACCAGAGCCGACTCTAGCTCACTCGCATCGGCGAAAGTTGGCCAGACGCCCCCGCCAAGGATGCACTCCAATTCGATCGTCTCGCCCAATGTCCGGCGGAGCAATTCGGTAACGTTGGCGACGAGATGGTTGAGGTCGAGCCTTGCTGGCTCAAGCGGCTGCTGCCGGGCAAAGGCGAGCAGCCGGTGGGTGAGACGCCCCGCGGATTGTGCCCCCTGTTCGGCCAAATCGACGTATTTCAGAAGGCCAGAAGCGGGCTTCTGTTCGGGTGGCGGTGAGGAAAGACCTGAGAGGCGGCGGCGCAGCGTATCGAGATTGCCGAGAATGATGGTCAGGTTATTGTTAAAATCATGGGCGATGCCGCCGCTCAATTGGCCGACCGCTTCGAGCTTTTGCGAATGGCGCAGCTTTTCTTCCGTCTGCCGCCTTAGCTTGACCTCGGCTTCGAGTTCCGCAGTTCGCTCGCGCAGCCGGCCGATTGCCTTATGGGCCTCGCGCCAGAGCAACCCGGCGAGCACTACCCCGCATGTCATGCTGCAAAGAATGAGGGCAAAGAGCCATTTGCGCAGCGCCGCGCTCGCTGCCTCCCGCTCGCCGAGAAAAGCGTCCTCACGCTCGGCAAAGGCATTTATTTTGGCCTGAAACTTTGCCATTTCACCAGCGCCGAGGCCGGATTTGACCAGTGAAAGCGCCGCCTCGTGGCGCCCCTCTTGGGCAAAGGCCAGCACATTATGGACGAATTCGAGCGCGCCATTCAGGGCAGGCTCGAGCTCGCCCAAGGCTGCCTGCTGGCCGGCATTATCCGGCGTGAGCTGCTTAAGCTCGGAGAGCGCCGAGGCCGTATCGGCCCTGGCTTGAGTGGCACGCTCGAACTCGCGGCTGTCGCCTGTGAGCAAATAGCCGCGCATGGCCAAAAAGCCATCCTCGACGGCGTTCATGAGCTCCGTCGCGGTCTGCCGCACCTTCAGCGTATGCGCAACCCAAAGATCGGCCTCGCCGGACCGGACGGCAAGAAAGACCGTCGCAGCGCCTGCAAGCAAAAGGAGGCAGAAGCCGAGGAAAACATAGGTTTGCGCGCGCCTATTGAGCAAAAGCATATGAGCAATCCTCAAATGCCGGCCGCAACCGATGCGGTCCGTGCCGCCTCATGGCGGAACTGGACTTTACCGCGAAAGACGTTATTTACCGCGCTCAACTTGAGCGGAAAAGAGCGATGGCGCGAATTCTCGTGGTCGACGACGAGCCCCTGATTGCGGCGATGCTCCGGGAGTGGCTCGAAGAACTTGGCTGCGAGGCCGTGGGCCCCGCGCAGTCGGTGAGCGGAGCTCTCGATCTCATCGAGGGGGTCGAGCTCGATGGCGCGATCCTCGATGTCTCGCTTGGCCGCGAAAATTGCTACCCAGTGGCCGATGCCCTGCGTGAGCGCGGTATCCCGTTTGCCTTTGTAACGGGGCACGGCAGCCAGGAGATCGACCCAAGGTACCAAGAAGCCATTATTCTTGCCAAGCCCTTCCGTTTCGAGGCGATGAAAAAGGCGGTTGCCCAGCTCAGGGGCGCGTAGGCCGCAACCGGCCAGCGGGCACGAACAAGCGGGTGGCGGCTATTGGAGCTACTAAAACGCCACATCGACGATTTCATAGCTCTTGCCGCCCCCCGGCGTGTTCACCTCAACCGAATCGCCGGTCTTTTTCCCGATAAGCGCACGCGCTGTCGGCGAAGTGATCGAGACCCGGCCCTCCTTCACATCGGCCTCGTTTTCGCCGACAATTTGAAAGACCCGTTTCTCGTCGGTATCCTCGTCAATGAGTGTGACCGTCGCGCCAAATTTGACGGTGCTGCCGGAAAGTTTGGAAACGTCGATGACCTCGGCGCGGGACAACTTATCCTCGAGCTCGGCGATGCGCATCTCGTTTAAGGCCTGGGCCTCCTTGGCGGAATGATATTCGGAATTCTCCGCCAAATCGCCATGAGTCCGCGCTTCGGAAATGAATTGGATGATGCGGGGACGCTCGATCTGCTGGCGCCGCTTCAATTCCTCTTCAAGGGCGGAATAGCCCCGGGCCGTCATCGGGATTTTTTCCATTGAAGTCTCTATTTTAATTTCCACCCGTCTTAATTTCTATCCGTGGATGTCATTTTGCCCACCCATACCAGCGCTTTAGGCAAAATAATCCTGCAGCGCGCGAACTTCCAGGCTTCCCGAGATATAAGCCTTTATTCCTTGCGCTGCAGCAACCGCGCCGGCCAGGGTGGTATAATAGGGCACCTTATGCAAGAGTGCCGCCCGGCGCAATGACCGCGAATCGGCGAGCGCCTGTGCGCCTTCGGTTGTGTTGAGCACGAGCTGGATGCCGCCATTCTTAATTAAATCGACGACATGGGGCCGCCCCTCCGAAACCTTGTTGACGCGCTGGGCGTCGACCCCTTGATGTTCGAGGTAGCGGGCGGTGCCGCCGGTCCCGGTGATTTTGAAACCGAGGCTCGCGAGCAGCCGGGCCGTCTCCACAACCCGGGGTTTGTCGGCGTCGCGCACCGAGACAAAAACGGTGCCTTTCCGTGGCACATTCGTGCCTCCGCCGAGCTGGCTCTTGGCGAAGGCGAGCGGGAAAGTGCGATCAAGGCCAATGACCTCCCCAGTTGAGCGCATTTCCGGGCCAAGGACGGTGTCAACTCCGGGGAAGCGGGCGAAAGGGAAGACTGCTTCCTTGACGCCTATGTGGCCAATCTCTCTTGGCCTCAGGCCGAAGCTTGAAAGGCCCTCGCCCGCCATGAGCTTCGCTGCGATTTTGGCCACCGGCAGGCCGATGACCTTGGCGACGAAAGGCACCGTGCGCGAGGCGCGCGGATTGACTTCGAGCACGTAAACTTCGCCGTCTTTCAATGCATATTGCACATTCATGAGCCCTCCCGCGCCCAGCGCCAGGGCAAGCTTTCGCGTGCTCTCTTCAAGTTCGGCAATCGTCTCTTTGGACAGATTGCGCGGCGGCAGCGAACAGGCGCTGTCCCCCGAATGAATGCCGGCTTCCTCGATATGCTCCATGATCCCGCAAATAAACACGTTCCTGCCGTCGCAAAGCGCGTCGACATCGATCTCAATCGCGTCGGAAAGATAACGGTCGAACAGGAGCGGGTTCTTGCCGAGCACGGTATTGATTTGCCCGGTTTTGTCGTTGGGGTAGCGCACCTTGACCTCGGACGGCACGAGGCCCGGCAGCGTGCCGAGCAAATAGTCATCGAATGCCGCCTTATCGAAGATGATGGCCATCGCCCGCCCGCCGAGCACATAGGAGGGCCGCACCACCAGGGGGAGTCCAAGCTCCGCGGCGACGAGGCGCGATTGCTCGACCGAATAAGCAATGCCATTCATGGGCTGTTTCAAGCCGACCTTGTCCAAAAGGCGCTTGAAGCGGTCGCGGTCCTCGGCAAGATCGATCGAGTCAACTGGCGTCCCAAGGATGGGGATGCCCGCTTGCTCGAGAGGATGGGCGAGTTTGAGCGGCGTCTGGCCGCCGAATTGCACGATCACGCCTTTGAGCTCGCCCGCATCTTTTTCCTTAGCGAGGATCTCCAGCACATCTTCGGCAGTCAGGGGCTCGAAATAAAGCCGGTCCGAGGTATCGTAATCGGTCGACACCGTCTCGGGATTGCAATTGACCATGATTGTCTCATAGCCTTCCTCGCGCAGCGCGAAGCTGGCATGACAGCAGCAATAATCGAATTCGATCCCCTGCCCGATCCGGTTGGGGCCTCCGCCAAGCACGACGATCTTTCTGCGCGCCGAAGGGCGGGCCTCGCATGCCGGGGCTGCTCCAGAAGCGTCTGCATAGGTCGAATACATATAGGCGGTGGGAGAAGAGAATTCTGCGGCGCAGGTATCGATTCGCTTATAGACAGGGCGCACGCCGAGCTTTTTGCGCAAAGAGGAGACCTTTGATTCTGGAACACTAGCGAGAGCCCCAAGGCGCGCATCGGAAAAACCCGCAGCCTTCAACATTCGCAAGTTTGCGGCATCGCCCGGAAGGCCCTGCGCGCGCACCTTTGCTTCGAGCTTAAGGATTTCGGCGATACGCTCGGTAAACCACGGATCGATGCCGCAAGCCTCGTAAATTTCGTCCGCCGACATTCCATAGCGAAGCGCTTGGGCAACGATGAGCAGCCGCTCGGGCGCAGGCACACCCAAGGCGGCGCGCAGCACATTCATGTCGTCGCCAAGGCCAAGGCCGTCGATTTCGACTTCGTTTAAGCCATTAAACCCCGTCTCGAGGGACCGCAGCCCTTTTTGCAAGCTTTCGGCAAAAGTCCGGCCGATTGCCATGGTCTCGCCCACCGATTTCATCGACGTCGTTAAGACCTGCTCGGCGCCGGGAAATTTTTCAAACGCAAAGCGCGGAATCTTCGTGACGACATAATCGATCGCCGGCTCAAATGACGCAGGCGTCGCTCCGCCAGTTATGTCATTGGCGATCTCATCAAGCGTGAAACCAACCGCAAGTTTTGCCGCCACTTTTGCGATCGGGAAGCCCGTTGCCTTCGAGGCAAGCGCCGAGGAGCGCGAGACGCGCGGGTTCATTTCGATCACGACCATGCGGCCGTCTTTCGGATTGACCGCGAATTGAACATTGGAGCCGCCGGTCTCGACGCCAATTTCGCGCAGCACGGCAATCGCGGCATCGCGCATGCTCTGGTATTCTTTGTCGGTCAGGGTGAGCGCCGGCGCAACCGTGATCGAATCGCCGGTATGCACGCCCATGGGATCGATATTTTCGATCGAGCAAACTATTATGCAATTGTCCGCCTTGTCGCGGACGACCTCCATCTCGAATTCCTTCCAGCCAAGGACGCTTTCCTCGACCAGAACTTCATTGGTTGGCGAGGCGTCGATGCCACTCTCCACGATGTCGATATATTCGGCCTTGTTATAAGCTATTCCTCCGCCCGTCCCGCCCATCGTGAAAGAGGGCCTAATGATCGCGGGCAGGCCAATATCGTCGAGAACAGCAAGGGCCTGCGGCAGCGATTTGATCTGATGCGAGCGCGGCGTTGCAAGTCCGATGCGCTCCATCGCCTGGCGGAAGAGCTTGCGGTCCTCCGCCATGTCGATGGCCGCGGCGCTCGCCCCGATCATTTCGACTTCGAACTTGCCGAGCACGCCCATTTTGCGCAAGGAAAGGGCGCAGTTGAGTGCGGTCTGGCCGCCCATCGTCGGCAAGAGCGCAAATCCGCCGGGAGCAGCGTAGCGCTCCTTGGCGATGATCTTGGCGACGATTTCGGGTGTGACCGGCTCAAGGTAAGTGCGGTCGGCCATTTCCGGATCGGTCATAATCGTTGCCGGATTGGAATTGACGAGGACAATCCGGTAGCCTTCCCGGCGAAGCGCCTTGCAGGCCTGGGTGCCCGAATAGTCGAACTCGCAGGCCTGCCCGATGATGATCGGGCCCGCCCCGATGATCAAGATCGTCGCGATATCCGCCCGTTTTGGCATCTGCGGCCCGTCACCCCCGCCTTATCTTCACATCGATATCTGGCACGGCATCGAACTCGATGCGCAAATCGAGCAGGGCGCCGCTCAACGTGTCGAAGACATGCGCATCATCCCGCACACCTGTGAAGGTAACTTGCACGACCCCGCCCGAGGTTGTGA
>JAFMSB010000004.1 GCA_017353815.1 Methylocapsa sp.
GCACATGGACGCCGGGGCCTTCGTCAGGGCGGCGGGCAGGATCGCTCATATCATTCGGAGCCCCTTCAAACTGACATGGCCGTTCTTGCCGATGATCAAATGATCGTGCACCAAAACTTTGAGCGGCTTGCCGACTGCGATGATCTGATGCGTCAAATGAATATCGTCGGTCGACGGCTGCGGATCGCCGGACGGGTGATTGTGCACCAAAATGACCGCCGAGGCGCTGAGCTCGAGCGCGCGGCGCATGATCTCGCGCGGATAGACAGGCGCATGATCGATTGTGCCCACGCCCTGCACCTCATCGGCAATAAGGTGGTTCTTTTTGTCAAGAAAGAGCACCCGGAACTCCTCGTGGTCGAGGAAAGCCATTGCCGTGCGGCAATAGTCGACGACGGCGGAAAAGCTTGACAGCGAAGGCCGGTTTTCGATCGAAGACTTGGCGAGGCGCCTTGCCGCCGCCTCCACGATTTTTAACTCAATTATTGCGGCCTCGCCAAGACTTTCGATTTCGCGCAGCCGCTCGGGGCGCGCCGACACGGCGCCCGCAAATGAGCCAAAGCGCGCAATCAAACTTTTGGCGAGCGGCTTGAGGTCGCGCCGCGGCATGGCGCGAAAAAGAACGAGTTCCAAAAGTTCATATTCGGCGAGCGCGTCCGCGCCGCCCTTGCGGAAGCGCTCGCGCAGCCGCTCCCGGTGGCCGAGATAATGCGGCGCGCTCCCGCCGTGTTCCTCCATTATGCGCTCGCCGGTCCGCTTGTCCGGTAGGGCGGACAATGCAGCCCTTTGGGCGAGAACGTGAAGACCTCGCAGCCCGTCTGGGTGACGCCAAGGGAGTGCTCGAATTGTGCCGATAAGGAACGGTCGCGGGTGACCGCGGTCCAGCCGTCGGACAGGATCTTTACATGCGAGCGGCCGAGATTGATCATCGGCTCGATGGTGAAGAACATGCCGGGCTTGAGCGGAATTCCCTCGCCGCGCCTGCCATAATGGAGAATATTCGGCTCGTCATGAAATAGGCGGCCGAGTCCGTGGCCGCAAAAATCCCGCACGACCGAGCAGCGCTCGGATTCGGCATATTCCTGGATCGCGGCGCCAATATCGCCCGTCGTTCCGCCAGGGCGCACGGCTTTGATCGCGCGCATCATTGCCTCATAGGTGACTTCTACGAGACGCTGCGCCCTTCGCGGCACCTCGCCCACAAGATACATGCGGCTCGCGTCCCCATGCCATCCGTCGACAATCAGAGTCACGTCGATGTTGAGGATGTCGCCTTCCCGCAAAGGCCTGCGCTCGGGGATTCCGTGGCAAACAACATGGTTGACGGAAGTGCAGATCGATTTGCGGTAGCCGCGGTAGTCGAGCGGCGCGGGATAGGCATCATGCGCCAAGGCAAAATCGAAGATGAGGCTGTCGAGCGCCTCTGTGGTGGCGCCCGGCCGCACATGTTCCGTCAGAAGATCGAGGGCTTCGGCGGCAAGCTGGCCGGCGCGGCGCATGCCCGCAAAATCTGCCGGACCATGCAGTTTTATATGTCCGGGCTTGCGGCCCGCAATTTCGGCTGAACTTACAAAGGTCATTGTTTCCGGCCTCGCCCGGCAGCCTCGCAGGCTTTCCGCCATCTCCATTTAAGCTGCCGCAGGCCTGAGATAAGCTCCGGTCTTGCGGTTGCCAAGTCTTGCTCTTGCAGCCGGCGCCGGACGCTGTCCAGCCCGGCTTGATCCTACCATAAAAATCGGGCAGAAGCCGTCTTGCCCAATTGACTTATCCCCGTCCTCGCCGCCGCAGGCTTCCCTCCATGCCCTCTCCCTTGCGCATCGGCATTGCCGGACTCGGCACCGTCGGCGCGGCCGTCATGCGGCTGCTCGATCGCCAGGCGGAGGCGCTGCAGAGCCGCGCTGGGCGCCAGATCACCATTGCGGGCGTGTCCGCCAGCCAGAAGGGAAAGGACCGGGGCATCAGCCTGGCCCATTTCCCCTGGTTTGACGATTGCGTGGCGCTTGCTCGCTCGCCGAACATCGACCTTTTTGTTGAGTTGGTGGGGGGCGCAGATGGCGTGGCGCTTGCCGCCGCCGAAGCCGCGCTCGGCGCAGGCAAATCCCTGGTGACGGCCAATAAAGCGCTGCTGGCCAAACACGGCATGCGGCTTGCGGCGCTCGCCGAGGAAAAAGGCATCGCGCTTGCCTTCGAGGCCTCCGTCGCCGGCGGCATCCCCGTTGTCAAAACCCTGCGCGAGGGCCTTGCCGGCAATTTCATCGAGCGCGTCTATGGCATTTTGAACGGCACTTGCAATTACATCTTGACCCGGATGGAGGCAGAGGGGCTCTCTTTCGCGCAATGCGTCAAGGAGGCGCAGAGGCTCGGCTATGCGGAGGCCGATCCGAGCTTCGATGTCGGAGGTTCCGATACGGCGCATAAGCTCGCCATTTTGACCTCGCTTGCTTTCGGCACCGTCATCGATACGAAGGCAATCAGCATCGAGGGAATTCAATCCATCACACCTGCCGATCTCGAGGCGGCATCGGAGCTTGGCTTTCGCATAAAACTTCTTGGCGTTGCCGAGCGCACGCCTCTCGGCATCGAGCAGCGCGTGCATCCGACCATGGTTGCCAAATCCACCGCGATCGCCCAGGTCGATGGCGTAACCAATGCGGTCACGATCGATGCCGATGCCGTGCATGAGCTGACCCTCGTCGGCCCCGGCGCCGGCGGCGAGGCTACGGCCTCGGCCATTGTCGCTGATGTTGCCGATATCGCGCGCGGCGTGCGCTCGGCGCCTTTCGGGCGGCCGGTAACCTCGCTTGTGCCGGTGACCCCGGCGCCGATGCAGTTGCACGAAGGCGGCTATTACATACGGCTTTCGGTTTACGATCAGCCGGGCGCTGCGGCGGCCATTGCAACGCGCATGGCGGAGAAAGGCATTTCGCTCGAAAGCATCGTGCAACGCCGCAGCCCGCGAGCCAAAGCAACTCCCGGCGAGGCCGTGCCCGTCGTGCTCATCACCCACGCCACACATGAGAAGGCGGTCCGCCAAGCGCTTGAGGCGGCCATCGCCGATGGATTCCTGGCGGAGTCGCCGCAGGTGATCCGCATCGAGCGAGAGTAAGCCGCGGGCGCAATCCCGCGATCTCACATAAAATGCGCATGCCAAGATGACACACGCCAGCGAAAAAGACGTCCATTCACCTTTGCGGCGCTTCCTCAGCCGGTTCGCCCGCAACAAAAATCCATCTGGCGGCGGCGAACCTATTCGAATTGACGCTGGGTTTCGAAGCTGGGACGACGCTAAGAAAAATGTGGCTGGGTATGAGTCTGAATGTTTTTTTGAGCGCGTTAGAAATGCGGCCGAGGCGGTTGCCGATGGCAAGGCCGTCTATGAGCGTGAGAGTGTCGTTTTTGACAAGATTCAGTATTCCTGGCCTTTGCTGGCATCCCTTCTATTTGCGGCGGCAAATCTGCGGCGTCTCAGGCTAATCGACTTTGGGGGGTTAGGAACATCCTTTCGGCAAAACAGAAAATTCCTCACCGCACTGGAAATTCCCTGCGAATGGCGGATCGTCGAACAACGGCAGCTTGTCGAGATTGGGCGCAGGGAGTTCACAAGCAAATACATAACATTTTATAATTCTATCGGAGAAGCGCTAAAAGATGGCGTTGACGCCGTGCTTTTTTCGGGCGTGCTCGGCTATTTGGAAAATCCATACCGGATTTTGAGCGAAGCGATTGAATCCGGGGCGCCATGTATTATTCTCGACCGGACTCGCGTCACCTTAGAGGCAAATGACATCTTTGCCGTTCAACATGTCCCGCCTTCCATTTACGAGGCCTCGTTTCCGCTGCGTGCCTTCAACTACAATAATTTATTGTCGCCTTTACGTGAGCATTACGAGGTTGTGGAAGAGTGGGCTTCTGAAGTGCAGCCAGGCCTGCAGACAACAGGTATGGGATTTTTGCTAAGGCGCAGGCAAGGCCCGGCTTGATTTGGCGGGAGCGGCGCCCCCGGCGCTGCAAATGCAGGCCCCCGGCGTGGCAAAATGGCTGGTCAGCTGGCCTGCGCGGCCCAAAGGAAGAGCGCCGTGGCCGCAGCGCCGAGCGCGCCGCGGGCGGCATGCAGCCTGCCCCACTGCTCAATCAATGCCCGGCTGTCCGGCCCCGCGCTTTCCGCTTCCATGGCCATAAGGCGGCTGTTTACGGGCATGATGACGATGAGCGTGAAGGGCCAATTGGCAAGGAGTACGAGCGCGCCCAGAAGAAAGCGCCAGCCGGAAACATAGGCCGCAATCGCGCCCAGGATAAAGCCGAGAAGCGCCAAGGGAGCCTGCATCGCAAAACCGCGTTTATAGGCCGGCTTCCATTCGGCAAGCAGCGCGCAGTCATCGAGCCCGAGCCGCGCCGGCTGCTCCGCCACGCTGACATAAATGGCGGCTCCCGTGAAAAGAGACGCAGTGACGAGTGCCAGTTCTCCTGCAAGCATGCTATCTCCTCGAACCCTCTGGGCTGCGGCGGCACGCGGCGCCTCGTTTTGCGATGATGCGCGCGCCCTTAGGACGCAAACCCGCCGCGCTCCGCTATTGCGGCCGCATCTCGTGCCTCATGCAACACGCGGACAATTACCATGTCGGTGTCGTTGAAGGCGTAATAGATCGCGTAATTTGCTTGAGAGGGGACGCGCAAGTCGGACGCTCGTTCCTCCCGCGAAGCGCCGCATCATGCCGAGATCCGCGCGGCCCTCGTATTCTCCGCCGGATCCATACTGACGGTTGTGCGAAAGCCACCGGACTCTTCAAAGGTTCGCGAAAGGAAGTGCCCAATGCGCAGTCGCGTATCGCTCGCGTATTTATCGAGCGCAGCCGTGCAGCATTTGCCAACAGCAGCAATTATTTGGGCCTGCTTTTGCTTCCTTTCGCCGGTGGCGCGAGGAGCAATCTCGCGAAGAAGCGTGGCATCGACCTCGATCATATGAATACTCCCGCCCGCTACAATGGCAGCCTGGGGCTCACTTCCAAATTTCGTCGGCGGCGACCGGCGTCACGCGGTCGCCATCCCGCAGAAATGCCCCGGCCCTTGCCACGACCATGTCGCCTTCGCTAATCCCTTGCCGGACCTCAACATTTCCCTCAGATCGCAATCCCGTCGAGACAAACCGCGACTCGACCCGGTCGTCGCGAACAATTTGGACTACAGTACCTTCCTCGCTGTACAACAGCGCCGATAAGGGGATGGCGACACCATCGCAATTTCGCCCGGATTTTACGAAGGCCCGCCCAATCATCCCGGCCTTCAACCGCTCATCGGGTTCGACCGAGAGACGAACCTCGCCCAGTTGCGTCGAAGGATCAACCCAACCCGCAACGGCTCTTACCTTCCCCGCGAGTTCCCCAATTCCGGCAACTTTGACCCGCGCCGGCAGTCCGGCAGTCAGCTTGGAAAGAAATTTGGCCGGGATCTGGGCCGAGAATTCGAGTTCCCCGCCGCCAATAATCGCGAACAGCGGTTCTGCTCTTTGCGAAGCTATGGCGCCAATGACGGCGCTAGATTTGCTTACAATCCCCGCTGCCGGGGCGGGAACTCCAATTTCCCCGGAGCCCGGCTGTTCCGGATTTATAAGCTGCGCGAGAACTTGTCCTGCGGCAACTTTCGCCCCAGGCTCGGCGGCAACCTTTAAAACCACCCAGCCTTCCCGGTCCGGCCGGACGGAGATCTCCTGTTTTGGGACGAGGGCGCCAGCAATCTCTGTCACATCATCGAAGCAAGACTTCTTGGCAAGCGTGACGCTTACCGCCGCGCCTTTTACCGGCTTTGGTTCGGGGGGCGCGGCAGAAAAGATGTGCGCGGCAACAACATAGACGCCTGCGGCAAGCAGCAGCCCGGCCAATCCGAGCAGCGCGGGCCGGGACAAGATCAGCTTTCCTATTTCCATATCTCTCAATCTGACTTTCCTGCGCGCGCTGGCCCCAACTCGGCGGCGGCGGTTCGGAAGACTAGCGCGCCGCCTGCCCGGCGCAAGCCCCCAAAGTTTAGGTTATTGCAGAAGCACAGCGAATCGGCTTTCTTTGCCAGCGGGCGCTCTTGCGGGGGAACAGGTGGAAGCCAGGATCAAGAACTCTGCCGCCTCCCAGCTGTTGGCGGCGGCGGGCGGCAGGCAATTTCGAACCGTTTTGGCGGATCCGCCGTGGCGGTTTCAAAACAAGACGGGAAAGGTTGCGCCCGAGCACCGGCGCCTTACCCGTTATGCGACCATGACGCCTGCGGATATTTGCGCCCTGCCGGTGGAAGGGCTGTGCACACCCGCGGCCCATCTGTACCTCTGGTGTCCGAATGCGCTTCTGCCCGAAGGCCTTTCCGTCATGGCGGCATGGGGGTTCACCTATAAGGCCAATATTGTCTGGCATAAGATCAGGAAAGATGGCGGGCCGGATGGGCGCGGAGTCGGGTTTTATTTCCGCAATGTCACGGAGCTCCTTCTGTTCGGCGTGCGCGGCAAAGGCGCCCGCACCCTTGCGCCTGGCCGCAGGCAGGTCAATTATCTGGCGAGCCGCAAGCGTGAGCATTCGCGTAAGCCCGACGAGCAATACCAGCTTATCGAATCCTGCTCGCCGGGGCCTTATCTCGAGCTGTTTGGCCGTGGAGTCCGGGAGGGCTGGCAGACCTTTGGCAATGAGGCGGAGGCTTCCTACGAGCCTCGATGGAAGACCTACGCCCACAATTCGGCGTCCGAGCGCTCCAAGCTCACCGCGGCCGCCTGACCGTTGCTCGATTTATTGCCGCTGTTTAGGGCTCCCGCATGCCGCTGCTGCAATGCAATGGCGCTTGCAGCATGTCCTGCAAGCAGCGATGGAAAATCCGGGGGGCGAGCAGGCATGCGGCTGCGAACCGATTTTTGGGTGGCGGCCTATATTCGCCGCTGCGAGCTCGAAGGCGCCTTTGCCGTGCTGCGCCGCCGCGGCGCGCCCGAAGCAGGTGCGATTTTTATCAAGATCGATAATTTGAGCGGCTGCTCCGCCCTTTACGGCCCGGCGCCGCAAAGCGAGCTCAAAGACAGCCACGAGCGGATCTTTGAAAGGCTCCATTCCGCTCCCTGGATCGCGCCTGCCGAGGCCGAACAAAAGCTTTTGAAGCAAATACGCTTCGATCCGGATATTTGGATCATCGAGACCGAGGACAGGCAGGGCCGTTCGTTTCTTGATGTTGTCGCATAGGCGCGAAATGCGCAGGTATGCTGTGTGCAGGCGGGCCGCGAGAGAGCCGGAAAGCTCCCTGCTCTCGTGCACGCCCGGAAGCGAAAAGGGCGCGTCAAAACTCGTCTGTTTATCAATTTGTCCTCGTGGGATAAATGACAAGCTGCGATTTCATCGGGCGGGGATTGTCAAATCATATCCTGGGCTCGCTACCACCATTGCGAGAGAGGCGCGCCAGACAGGACCTCGGCGATGCGGGCCCGCGTTGCGGGAGTCGTGTTCTGGGGAAGACCATCGAACGCAAAAAAGCCGTGGGCGGCGATTTCGTGATTGGGTTTGGGCGCGTTCTGCTGGCGAAAGGAGCGCACGACAAAGACCGCAACATGGTCGCGCTGCGACACCCTTCTGTTGAAGAACAGGCCATGGAACTTGGGCGGCCCGAGAATCTCAATATTGCCCTCTTCAAGAAGCTCGCGTGCGAGGGCCTCGGCCGCCGTTTCGCCGGGCTCGACCCCGCCACCAGGCAGCTGCCACCCATGGGCATAGGTGTGGGTGATGAGAAAAATTCTTTGGTCATTGTCGATGACGAGGCCACGGACGCCAAGCGTCATCCCGCGGGCAAACCGCCAATAAAGGTGGAAGGTCCGGCGGATCAAAGGCTCAACCGCTAGCCTTATTCTCTTCATTCAATCCCGGCGCGAGGAAAATTAGGCTCGCATCTTACACGCCGGTTCTTGGGGCGTAAATTAATGTTGTCGAAGGACGCAGCAGGGCGCGGGGATTTCGCACCAGAAGTGCGCGCCGCATGGGCGAAGCATAGTCAGCAA
The DNA here is from genome assembly GCA_017353815.1 of Methylocapsa sp. Classification (GTDB taxonomy): domain Bacteria; phylum Pseudomonadota; class Alphaproteobacteria; order Rhizobiales; family Beijerinckiaceae; genus Methylocapsa. The sequence continues at coordinate 8,006 of JAFMSB010000004.1, forward strand.
CACATATCCGGCGCCCGCCTATCTTGAGAGATCTTTGGCTCGTGGCGGCTCGCTTACTTCTAAGCCAACTGTGAGAAACATCATATTACTCATGGCAAAAGGGTGGCAACGGTCGAAGTGTGCAAATGGCACGATTTTGAAAAATGACCCGATAGATGGAGAAATCTATGAGAGGGGCGACCACTCTTGATCTCATTGCGGCAATACTGGGCGCTGCCGGTCTGTTCTCCGCCCCTGCCGCGCGAGCCGCATCAATTCAATGCAATATAACCAATTTGAGTGGGCCGGAAGGAATTAACATTTGGCCTTACAGCGCTCGCGTTAGGGCATGCACGGGAACCTCGCGCCTAGTTGGTGTTCAAAATGGGTTATGGGCTGTAGTCCACGAGTACGATAGGATTGTGGATGGCAAAGAAGTAGGCAAAGGACCACAGCTTCAGTCATATGCGCCACAGGTATTTCTCTTCAATAAGCCGGCGGATTACATAAGCTTTTTTGGGACAAATTGCCCCTCCCTAATAGAGAAACCGGGACAGACACCTCCAGCCGGTGAAACATTTTTCAACGCCAAATGCTCTGTTACTGGCAACCAGCCGTACACTGTCGTGTTCGAAAATTTTGGCACTTACCCTAATTTACAGATCAATTTCTTTGTCGACCTAACCGCAGCGCATGAAATGGGGCATTGGTTCGACTTGGTGATCCTAGGGACGCCGCCGGGCCAACCGGCAACCGCTAAGCTATTTAGCAGCTCGGACATTTGGACCCACGAGATGAACGTTAGTGGCCAAAACACCAAGGGCGCAAAGGGTGACTACCCGGTCTTCAATGCCTTGCAATTTGCTTGCTCCGGATATGACGTGTTCAATGGGCTGAAAGATAATCACACGCCGTCTAACTGGATTTGCGCAAACAGCGGGCGGGGCCCTAGTCTCAATAAGGGCCCAGGCGCCAATTACAGTGGTTCCAACATAAACGTGCTCAACGCAGCCGTTCCGCATCCGCCAATATACTTGAACCCGGCTGAGTTGTTTGCGGAGGAGGCCGCGGTCGACACAGGCGACGTGGGAACTGAGCAAACAGTTGACTCGTATCTCAAACGCAACGCTCAGTGGTATTGCACCCAAACGCTTGTCAAAAGCATGCTGAGCTACGGAGCACCTCCTGGCACTCCGCCGTCGCCGTATCCACTTCCTTCAACCCTTCCTCCATCGGAACCGGGTGCAATGTGTCCAGACAAATAACCGCGTAGCGGCCGTGCACGATCTTTGCCATGGGGCTGAAGCATCTCGATGACCCAGCTCCGTGGCATTAATTTTACCGAGCCGTAGGATGAAGTCGTCCGAAAGAGCTGTGACAGCCCGACACTAAATCGTCTGGTTGTAGGCGCCGACCTCGGGATTTTCGCGCAAAATCTTGTCGACGGCGGCAAACATTTGGCGCATCCGCGCCTCCGACACCGGGCTTTCCACCACCACTACAAGCTCGGGCTTGTTGGAAGATGCGCGCACAAGCCCCCAGGTGCCGTCCTCGACCGTCACCCGCACGCCATTAACGGTGACGAGATCGCGGATCATTTGCCCGGTCAAAGGTTCGCCTTTTGCCCACATCGCCTCAAACCGCACGGTCACCTTATCCACCACCGCATATTTGACTTCGTCGGCGCAATGCGGCGACATGGTTGGAGACCCATAAGTTTTGGGCAGGGCGTCGTAAAGCTCGGCCATCGAATTTCGCGGATTGCGGTCGAGCATGTCCAAGATATGAATGGCGGTCACGATGCCATCGTCATAGCCCCGCCCGATTGGCGCGTTAAAAAAATAATGGCCCGATTTTTCAAAACCCGCGAGCGCGTGAAGCTCGGCGACGCGCCGCTTGATATAGGAGTGGCCGGTCTTCCAATAATCGGCCTGGGCACCATTTGCGCGAAGCACCGGGTCGGTGGCAAAAAGCCCGGTCGATTTAACATCGCAGACAAAGGTCGAGCCGGGATAGATCTTTGACAGATCGCGGGCGAGCATGACCCCGATCTTGTCGGCGAAAATCTCATTGCCCTTATTGTCGACGACGCCGCAGCGGTCGCCATCGCCATCAAAGCCAAGCGCGATGTCGGCGCTGGTCTCGCGCACCTTTTCCGCCATCGCATGCAGCATATGGAGGTCTTCGGTGTTGGGGTTGTAATGCGGGAAGGTGAAATCGAGATCGGTGTCGAGCGGCACCACTTCGCAGCCGAGCGCCTCGAGCACCCTTGGGGCAAAAGCGCCGGCCGTGCCATTGCCGCAGGCGGCAACCACTTTGAGCTTGCGTTTGAGCTTTGGCCGGTTGGTGAGATCGCAGATATAGCGGGCCGGAAAATCTTCGACAAAACGATAGGCGCCGCCCTCCGCATAGCGGAACTTGCCCTGCAAAACGATTTCCTTAAGGCGGCTCATCTCGCCGGGGCCAAAGGTCACCGGGCGTTTTGAGCCCATCTTCACGCCCGTCCAGCCATTGTCATTATGCGAGGCGGTGACCATGGCGACGCCCGCAACATCGAGATCGAACTGGGCGAAATAGGCCATTGGGGTCAGCGCAAGGCCGATATCGTGAACCTTTATGCCCGCAGCCATGAGGCCCGTGGCAAGAGCGTATTTGATCGAGGCCGAATAGGAGCGGAAATCATGCCCCGTGACGGTTTCCGGTTTCACGCCCATCTCATGAAAAAGCGTGCCAAGGCCGAGCCCCAAGGCCTGCATGCCCATGAGGTTGATTTCTGTTTCAAACAGCCAGCGCGCGTCATATTCGCGAAAGCCCGTCGCCTTCACCATCGGCGAGCTCTCGAAGGCGTAAGTGTTGGGTTTCAATTGCGCGGCGGGTTTGGGAAACATGGCGGGTCCTTGCATAAAGATGCAACCGGCGGATTGCTGCTGGTCTCAAAGTTCTTTCACCTTTTCAAGCGCGCGTCCGGCTAGTGTTGCTTGGCGATGATCTTGTCTTTAATGCCGTCGTAGACCCCTTGCGGCAGAATGTTTTTTTGCACGAGCTCGTCCTTTCCTTTGTACGGCCGGTTTTTGATGATTGCGGCGGCACGGACGTCGCCGACACCCTTGAGCGAACGCAGCTCTTGCTCGCTTGCCGTATTGATGTCGATGAGTGGCGCGGCCTTTGGCGCGGGCTTCGGTTTGGCGGGCTTTGCGGCGGGCGCGGGTGCGGCCTTTTCGGGTGCTGCGGGTTGCATCGCGGGCTGCGCAAAAGAGGCAGCCGCGAAGGCGGCGCCGGCAATCAGGCAAAGGGCAAAAATGGCCTTCCTTAGAGCGTGCATGTGGTCTCCTTCCGGTTTGGCTGCAATGCGCAGGACGGGCGAGAGTGGCCGGAAAAGGCCCGTGGCGTCAACTGGCGCGGCTTTCGCGAAATCCGGCTTGGGGGGCCTGATTTAATACTGCCAGCCCTGGGCGCTTGCGACGAGAAAGTCACGGAACACGCGCACGCGCGCGACGTTCTTCAAAGACTCGGGATAAACGAGGTAGCAATCGAGCGTCGGAGTCACCGCATCGGTCATCAATTGCACCAAGCCGCTCCCCGGCTTGTTCAAATAATCAGGCAGAACCCCAATTCCGATGCCGTTTTCGACCGCACGCTGCAATGCGGGGATATGATTGACCGACATCGCCGCCACCCTGTCCTCCCCGCCGCGGCCCGAAAAGAGCGGCGCATTGAGTTCCGCAAAAAAGCTGCCGGGCGGTGCGGCATAGGCAAGGAGCCTGTGGTTTGCGAGTTCATCGAGCGTTTGCGGTTGCCCGAACCGGCGCAAATAATCGGCCGAGGCATAAAGGTGGTAATGCACGGCAAAGAGGCGGCGCCGGATCAGATCGGGCTGCGAAGGCTCGCGCAGGCGCAGCGCAACATCGGCCTCGCGCGTTCCAAGATCGAGCTCCTCATCGGCGAGGATAATCTCAACCTTGATGTCCGGATAAAGGTCGAGGAACGGCCCAAGCCTTGGCGTGAGCCAGCCCATCCCAATTCCGAAGCTCGTCGTAATTTTGAGAGTGCCGTGGGGCGTCTCGCGGCTTTCGGAAAGCGCGAGTTCCGCCGCGTCGAGCTTGGCCATCACCTCGCGGACCGTGCGCAGGAGAAGCTCCCCCTGCTCGGTCAGGACGAGGCCGCGGGCATGGCGATGAAAGAGAGAGACCTTCAAATCCTGCTCGAGCGCGCCTACCTGGCGGCTAATTGCCGATTGGCTGAGACCGAGCGCCTCCCCCGCCTGAGTGAAGGAGCGAGAGGCGGCTGCCGCGCTGAACGCCCGCAGCTTATCCCAATCCAAAAGCGCCCCTCCCGGTCTTGTGCGGCCTTCTCGCGCTGCCGCTTCAAGCGGCGCCTTGCTGCGCGAGAAAATGCTCGGCCTCCATCGCCGCCATGCAGCCAAGTCCCGCCGCGGTCACGGCTTGACGGTAAATATCGTCGGTGACGTCGCCCGCCGCAAACACGCCGGCCACGCTCGTTGCAGTCGAGAAGGGCGCGGTTTTGATGTAGCCGTTCGGCTTGATGACGAGCTGATCCTTGAAGAGGGCGGATGCCGGCTCATGACCTATAGCGATAAAGACCCCTTCGGCCTCGATCTCTTTCAGGCCGCCGGTCTTCACATTCCGCAAACGAATGCCGGTAACGCCCGCAGGATCGCCGCCACCCAAGATCTCATCGGCGGTGTGATCATAAATGATCTCGATATTGGGCGTCTTGAAGAGGCGATCTTGGAGGATGCGCTCGGCACGGAACGCATCGCGCCGGTGCACGATTGCCACGTGAGAGGCGATATGGCTGAGGTATAAAGCCTCCTCGACCGCGGTATTGCCGCCGCCGATGACGGCAATCTTCTTGCCGCGAAAGAAAAAACCGTCGCAGGTCGCGCAGGCGGAGACGCCAAATCCCTTGAATTTCGCCTCCGATTCGAGCCCGAGCCATCTCGCTTTCGCGCCCGTGGCGATGATCAACGCATCGCAGCTGTAAGCCGCGCCGCCGTCGCCCATGAGGCGGAATGGCCGCTCGCCCAGCGCGGCCTCGACGATATGGTCGGAGATCATCTTCGCGCCCACATTCTCGGCCTGGGCCCGCATTTGTTCCATGAGCCAGGGTCCCTGCACTGGCGCGGCAAAGCCCGGGTAATTTTCGACGTCCGTCGTGATCATCAGCTGGCCGCCGGGCTCGAAGCCGGAAACGAGCAGCGGCCCGAGCATGGCGCGGGCCGCATAGATGGCGGCGGTATAGCCCGCAGGCCCAGAGCCGATGATGATAAGCTTGGCATGAATCGGGATCGGCATGCGCAAGTATGCTCCAAGGACAATGGGGCGGACCGCTCATTGGGCGAGGCAGCAAAACTACAGGATTCGCTCTGGGGGCCGCAAGCTTTTGCCCTGCCGCCCCGCGTCTGGCCGGTCCCCCTTGCCCCAGCGCTTCAGGCGAACCCATGCCGGACGCCAAAATTCGCTTGACCAAGAGCCGCATGTCCAGCCACCCAAGCGAGGACTCGGGATGACCGGCTTGACGCCCGGCATAACGGCAAGAATTAAATCAACGGGATTTGGTGCTAGCCCGCCATGAACTCGCGCTCATAGCCCTGAGCCGGGATCCGGGCAATTGCTTTGGAGTAAGGACCCGGATGGCCGGACACAGCCAGTTCAAGAATATCATGCACAAGAAGGGCAGGCAGGATGCAATCCGCTCCAAGATTTTTTCAAAGCTTGCCCGCGAGATCACCGTTGCGGCAAAACTCGGCCTGCCCGATCCTGCGATGAACGCGCGGCTGCGGGCAGCTATCCTCGCCGCGCGCGCCGAAAATATGCCAAAGGACAATATCGAGCGGGCGATCAAAAAGGCCTCGGCCGCCGAAGGCGAGACCTATGATGAGGTCCGGTACGAAGGCTATGCGCCGGGCGGCGTCGCCATCATCGTCGAGGCTTTGACCGGCAATCGCAACCGCACCGCGAGCGAAGTGCGCTCTTATTTTACCAAAGCGGGCGGGTCGCTCGCCGAAACCGGCGCCGTCTCTTTCCTTTTCGGCCACGCCGGGGTGATCGAGTTTCCGCCCGAGACGGCCTCCGAAGAAGAGATGCTTGAAGCGGCGATCGAGGCGGGCGCCGAAGATGTCCGCTCGACCGGCGAAAGCCACGAGGTCTTCACCTCGCTTGAAAGCCTGCGCGAAGTCGCCCAGGCGCTCGAGGCGAAATTCGGCGAGCCGCGCAAAGCGGCGCTCACCTGGCGGCCGCAAAATACGGTCAGTGTCGACGATGAGACAGGCGAAAAGATTTTGCGCCTTGTTGGCATGCTCGAAGATAATGACGACGTGCAAAACGTCTATGCGAATTTCGAGTTGTCGGACACGCTCATGGCGCGGTATGCGGCGTCTTGAGGCCCTCCGCCGCCTTTCTGCCAGTCCCGATTCGATTATGTGGACAGATGACGCCGCTATATTGACCCCATCGAAGAACCCGGTAACGTGATTCTTTCATTTTCGAGGGGAGCGAGGGGAAGCAACCGTGAAAGCCGGATCTTGCAAGGCCATGTTCGCCACGGTGCTTGCTTTCGTATTTATGGCGCCGCACGCATCCTTCGGCGCCAGCTTGCTGGTTGTCGCCTTTGGCGACAGCCTCATAGATGCCGGCACCTATTCGCCTTTCGCAAAAGCATTATTTGGCGGCGGCCGTTTTACGACAAACCCGGGGCTTAATTTTGCCCAGGATGTCGCTCTCCATTATGGAAGCAGTCTGACGCCCGCCTTTGTCGGCGGTTTCGGCAAGCCGCTCGCCCCGGCGGGCGGTCTCGATTATGCGCAGGGCGGCTCGCGCGTGACAATGCAGCCGGGCATTGGCCATGCGCCCCCGGGAACGAAGAATCCGGATTACGCAGCGGAAACGACGGTCCCGGTAAAGGATCAAGTCGCCGCTTATCTTGCCGCCCATGGGCGCTTCAATCCAGGCCAGCTGGTGTTGATAAATGGAGGCGCGAACGACGTCTTTTTCCAGCTCGCGGCGGCCGAGAAGGCAGGCACGCAAGAAGCACTTCTAGCGGCGTTGAAGGCAATTGCTCAGTCGGCCGTCGATTTGGCGGAAATCGTTGACACTCTCGCCGCGCATGGCGCAACGCAAATCGTGGTGATGAATCTTCCGGATATCGGCAGCACCCCCTTCGGCGTCTTTAGCCCGGACCACGGGCAATTGCTCCGCGAGGCATCGCTTCTGTTCAATGCCACGCTCGCCGCCGCGCTCCCATTCGACCAGTATCGCTATCGCGCGAATATCACCCTCATCGACGCCTTCTCATTCGCCGACAGAACGATCGCCAATTTCCGCACCTTCGGGTTCAGCGCGTCCAACACCGCGCTTGCCTGCAATTTGGAAGCTCAGGTCGGTAAGGCGAAACGGCTTGGCCTTCCCGATCCTTCCCAATTTGCGACATCGCTCTTCTGTTCGCCGCAGACCTATGTGGCTCCGGGTGCCGCTTACAGTTTCATGTTTGCCGATGGGGTTCACCCGACGACGCACCTTAACGCACTCTTTGCGCTGTTCGTCGAGCAGCAGATTGCCGGCAAGATTTGGTAGCTCTGAGAGCCGGGGCCGCAAAGAGTCGGCCCGAAGCTGCGTACAGCTTAGGGCGTGAGATGCAAAAATGCCCGTGACAATGCCGCGATGGTCTCGATGGTCTCCTGTCATGGGCCCGTAACGGGCAGCTGCAGCTGGCGTCACGCCGTGGCTTTTACCGAGACCGGCGGCCGCGGTTCGCCGCTCTTCGCTTCATCGGCCTCTTCGGCCTGTTCGTCAGCCCCGGGCTCGCCGGCATCCTCAGCGCCGGCTAGAGAGGCAGGCTCAGGAGCGCTGCCCGCCGCGCGAATGACCGCCGCGCCAAGCTCGGCTATCTTCAGGCGCAAAATCTCGTTTTCTTCCCGATGCAGGAGGGATTCGGCCTGGCCCGGCGAAAGTGCCGCCCGCAATTCCTCGAGCTCTTTGGTCAGCCGCTCTGACGTCTTGCGGGAGGCCTCGAGCGCCTCTTGGCTTGCCGCGTGGGCGCTGCGCAGCCGCTCGATCTTTTCAAGATAGCCGCTCTCGGCGGCGCGCGCCGCCTCGGCCTGGAGCTTACGGTGCTTGATCAGATCTTTTTCGCGCTTGGCGGACGCCTCTAACGCTTCCTCCCTATCGGCAACCCGCGCGAGCGCGGCTTTCACCGTGGCTTGGCCGGCCTGATGTTGCTGCCGCAGGGCCGCGATCTCTCCCTCGACTTCTTCTATTCTGGCAGCTCGTGCCGCTAAGTCCTCGCCTTGCCGGGCGAAATCTGCCTCGACAGCGGCGATCGTCTCGCGCTGCTTTTCGGCAACCGCCCGCGAATCCGCGAGGCTCGCCTCCAAATCTTCGATCCGGGACTCCTTGCGCGCAATGAGCCCCGACATGTCGTAGGCCTCCTTGGCCGCGGTCCCAAGCTCGGCCGATGTCTCCTTCAATGCTTGCCTGAGCTTCGAGAGCTCTTCGCGGCCCTCGCTCCCCTGCTCGCTAAGGGCCCTCAAATTTGCGTCCTGCCGGGCAATGACCGCGAAGCTGCGGCCAAGCTCGGCCATATCGGCGGCAAGGCGCTCATTGAGCGCCGCCGCCTTTTGTTCGAGGCGGCGCAATCTGACCGCATATTCGGCGCGCAGCAGGTCGCGCGAGGCGCGAATTTCCTCCGGCGAAAGCGGAAGCTCCATTTCGAGCCTGCGCGTGGAAAGCCGAATCGCACGATGCCAAAACGCCGGGGCCACCGCAAGCGCTACAATGCCCGCGGCGAAAAAGCCCAGCGCGAATATCATCACTTGTTCAATCACATCGCCGCCAATTCAATTGAGACGATTGAAACCCGCGGGCCGGGCAATCCCGGGACAACCGCCGGAAGCAGTTTTCCTGCCCGGCCCCATTCTATAAGCAAGCCCGGCGCAAGAGAACTCCATGCTCACGCGGCATTGCGGCAAAACCTTGGCCCGGCTCCCCGCGGGACCATAGCCGTTTCCGCCCGAAAGGCAACGTCTCCGCCCTGGCGCGAAGCGGAACCTCGAGCAGCTGCTTGCGGCATTCAAATATCGATCAGAAAAGATGATGGCTAGCGGCTGAAGCGGGCGGGAATAGTTCTACGCCGAGAGCGAGAGCAAGGGCGAGGCAGCCGCCTGCAGCCGCGTCTGGCGAAAGTTTATTGCATTCACAAAGAAACCATAAGCCCATCGCCCTCGGCCTCCGGGGCGGGCAGCACCGGAATTCGCTCAGATAAGCCGGCTTAATTTGACTTCGAGCTTTTCGAGAGCTGCCGCCTCTGACCGAAGCTCACGTTCATTATCTTCAAGCAATTTGAGGGATTCAGCGAGAAGCTCAAGTATGCGCTCCGAACTAAATGTCGGATGCCCAGCTGCGTTCATTCTGGCAATCCGCAGTTCTTGCTCCGCCACGATCTGCCGGGCGGCGCAAGCGTGCTCGTTGGCTCTGGCCAGTTCATTTTTCAGATAAAGGCTTACACTGGCGGGCATAGCTGCGGCGCTCTTTAGGGATGGGGGAATCGGAAAAAACGAGAGCCCCCGGTCCTGGACGTGGTCCGAACCGGGGGCCGCAGTTGAGATCCGGTCTCGGCCAAGAAGGCATCCAACCAAGCCCCAGCTGCCTGCCCCCGAGCGCTCACGTGACGGTATCGCCTCCGGGAGCGTTGAGGAGCGAGGAAGGCTAATCGCCTTGGGTCCCACAGGGGTTCCAGCTGAGCGGAAAATAAAAATATATTTGATCGATTTAGTTTAGGTCACGCCGGAAGGACAGCGGATCTAGCGTGCTTCTTCATTTGCAGCAGACATTGGAACGCTCTTGAAGGCTTTACATGCTACCATTTTTCGATCCCAGGATGCCCGCGGTCTCCTGATAATCCTATCGATCCCCATCTTTGCATTTTACGCGGGAAGGGTTGCCGTGGCTCTGTTTTTTCTGCTGCGCTCGGGCATTAGCGAATAGGACCTGACCCGCTTACCGGCAGCAGTT
>JAFMSB010000085.1 GCA_017353815.1 Methylocapsa sp.
TAGGTTATGGCACGATCATCAACTCGCAATCTGTTTCTTGCTCTGATCGCGGGGGCGATCGGCGGCGCGATCGTGCCATCAGTAGGGCCGGCTGTGGCAAGGATCGCCCGGCCCGCCAGCAAGCGGGCTATCCGGGCAGGCTTGCGAATTTACGAGCAGGCGTGCCAGACCTTTGCCGAATGGAGCGAGACGGCGAGCGATTTGATGGCAGAGGTGCAGTCGGAAATCGAGCAGGAGCAGCAAAACGCTGCAGCGCCCGAATCGAAGGACGGCGATCAGGTCGTCCCCTTTGATTCACGCCCCGCTGCCGATGAGAGAAGAATGCATGCCTAACGTACCCGGCGCCCCCAAGGGTCATATGGTCCATATGACCCCTCACCGGCTGCGCATTCGGGTTCCGGCCAAGCGGCACGACAAGCGCTACTTTTTGGCCGCGCGCCAGCATCTTGCTGAACAACCAGGAGTGCGAGGCGTCGAAGTCAATCCCGCGACGGCAAGCATCCTGATCCACTCCCAGGATTCAATGGCATTCCTGGATGCGCTCGGATCCGGCGGGCCATTCGCGGTGATAGATCAGCCATCGGCGCCGGCGCAGGCCAGTACGCTCGAACAAGCGCGGCAGCAGCTTGGCGAATGGAACGCGCAGCTGCAGCGATGGACAGGCAGCCGTCATGACGCCCGCGCCTATATCTTTATTGCACTCGTTCTAAGCGCCGCTTACCAGCTCATTCGCGGCGACATATTTGCTCCCGCGGCGACACTTCTCTGGTACTCCGGCGAGGCCCTGCGGCTTTGGGTTCCGCAAAAGGGAAGTGAAGACGCAAATGCGCCGGCAGACTCGGAGAATGCCCTATAGATCTCCGTCTTTGCGCGCGCTCGTTTTGCTGCATGAACAGCATGAATCCCTGCACGCTTCAATTCGCTCTCCCAAATACTTATTTTACGCGAAGCCAAGGTGCCGGTTTTGGGTAAGTTTATGATTGCAGGCTCCCAAACCGGGCAGGCGGTAGAGATAATTCACTCGGCTGTTCCGGGCCGGGCAAGAGTTCATATTCCAGGGCTGAGAAGGTCCAGATGGCTGAAACGCTGTCTCGAATCCACTCTTGGCGAGTCCGAAGGGATTTCACATGCGAGTGCCAGTACTGCGACCGGCAATCTGCTGCTGCTCTACGACCGGCGCATGGATCTCCAAGGCCTAATCCAGAACATCGAGCAGCTTCTGCGAACGGACAGGGCCCGGCTGGAAAAGCACATCGCACGGCGGCCGGCGAGCTGGCATCTGATGCAAGCAACAAAGGTGCTCCGGCGCTTACGAAGCTCGCTCGGCGGGCTTTCGCCAGAGGTGATCGAGCATCGCATCAAGCTGCGCGGGCCGAACACTCTTCCAGCTATCCCTGGCCGGTCCCGCTGGGAAATCCTCGCCGAGCAGTTCCAGAGCATGCCCGTGGCCTTGTTGATATGCGCCGCGGCGCTATCGGCTCTTACGGGAGCCCCCATAGATGCCGTGGTCGTTCTTTGCGTCGTCGTCCTCAACGCTGGCATCGGTTACGCGACCGAAAATTACGCCGAGCGAACGATAAGCTCGCTGACCAAATCTGCTCGCAATCCCGTGCCTGCCGTGCGCGACGGCCGACAAGACCTGGTCCCGGTAGAAGCCATCGTCCCGGGTGACCTGCTCGATCTCCGGCCCGGGGTGGTGATCGCCGCGGATGCCCGGGTGGTCGAGGCGAATGGGCTCACCATCAACGAGTCGATGCTCACTGGGGAGAGCACACCGGTTCCAAAATCGCCCGAATGCTTGGGCCCCTCTGTGCCGCTGGCCGAGCGCTCAAATTTAGTCTACCGCGGCACAATCGTCACAGGCGGAAATGGATTGGCCGTCGTTGTCGCGACGGGAGCGGACACTGAGATCGGCCGGGTTCAGGCTTTGATCGGCACGGCAAACGCCCCCGCGACACCTATGCAGCGGCAGCTCAAGAGACTGGGACGCCAGCTTGTAGGAATTGCGGGCGGCGCTTGCGGGTTGGTGTTTTTGGTCGGCTTTTTGCGCGGATTTGGCATTTTGCAAACGCTGAAAAGCGCGGTTGTGCTTGCCGTGGCTGCCGTTCCAGAGGGCTTGCCGACCCTTGCAACGACAACCCTCGCGCTCGGGATTGAACGAATGCGGCGGCACAAAGTTCTTGTCCGCCGCCTTGGAGCCATCGAAACTCTCGCCGCTGTCCGTGTCATATGCCTGGACAAGACGGGCACCTTGACCCTGAATCGCATGACCGTCAGCGAAATCGATTGTAGCGGGCAAAATTTCCGCGCAAGCGATGGCGGAATTCTTGCCCGGGATGGCCAGACGGTCCGGGCCAGCGCCATTCCCGAGCTTGAATTGCTCGCCGAGATCGTCGCGCTCTGCAACGAAACCGTGCTCGCCGGCAATGGCAGAGAAGCCGGACTCAACGGCTCGCCGACCGAGAGCGCTCTGATCGAATTTGCGCTCAATCTCGGACTCGATGTGCTGGAGCTGCGGCGTCAGTATCCGCTGGCGGATGTCATTTACCGCAGTGAACGCCGGCTCTTTATGATGACCATCCATGAGGCCGGGCGAGACGGCAGATTGGCGGCCGTAAAAGGCAGCCCTGAGGAGGTGCTCGCGCTTTGCCAGCGCGTGCAGCTCGGCAACGAACAAATCCCTTTGAGCGAGAGCAAACGGCAGCTCATCAAGCAGGCGAATCGCCGCATGGCCAATGACGGTCAGCGCGTGCTTGGCGCTGCTTATGCTTGGCTTCCGGGCGGCGGCATTCAAGGCTCCACTGTTCCATCTGACCTGACTTGGGCCGGTCTCATCGGCATGGCCGATCCTTTGCGCGATGGAATCGGCGAGCTTCTGGGGGTGCTCCGGAGGGCCGGCATAAGCCCCGTTATCCTCACCGGCGATCAGAAAGGCACAGCCGCGGCCATCGCCCGCAGACTCGACCTCAGCGATGGCGATCAGCTGCGGATTGCCGATGCTGCACAACTCGAACGTTTGGGAAGCCTGCCGCAGCTTTCGCAAGTGCCCCATGTGTTTGCGCGGGTATCGCCCGCACAAAAGCTCAAAATCGTAAGGGCGCTCCAGCAAGCAGGGCACGTCGTCGCAATGACAGGCGATGGGATCAACGACAGCCCAGCGCTAAAGGCAGCGGATATCGGGATTGCGATGGGTCATTCGGGCAGCGAGGCTGCGCGCGAAGTCGCTCACATAGTCCTCGAGGATGATAATTTGATGTCGCTCGCGCCTGCAATCGAACAAGGCCGCACGATATTCAGCAATATTCAAAAAGCCATTCGTTTCCTTCTCGCGACCAATCTGAGTGAGATACTTGTCATGCTGGCCGCGCCAGCCGCCGGTCTTGGACAGCCGCTTACGCCGGCCCAGCTGCTATGGATAAACTTGATAAGCGATGTTTTTCCCGCCCTTGCGCTTGGCGTCGAGCCGCCTGGCCCGAATGCGATGGGCGAGCCGCGCTCCAGTCCGCAAGCGGAGATAATCAGTCCCCGCGACTTCCGGCTCCTCGGCGGCCAGGCCGCGCTTATGAGCGCCGGAGCGCTCGGTGCCTATGCGTATGGTCTGCGGAAATATGGCCAGGGGAACAAGGCGCGGACGATCTGCTTCGCGAGCCTTATCACCTCCCAGTTGCTGCATTCTCTCAGCTGCCGCTCCCGCGAGCACGGCGGTTTCAGCCCCGCCTTGCCCCCCAATCCGATCTTATCGGCGGTGCTCGGTCTTTCCTTCGCATTCCAATCCGCCGCTCTGTTCTTTCGCCCGATCCAGAGAATCCTTGGTGTAGCTCCGATCGGCGTTTCGGACGCCTTGGTCTCGCTGGCGGCGGGCACTATTCCCTTCGTTGTCACCGAGGCCGCCAAGAGGAGCGATGAGGAGCCGCAAATGGATGGCTAAGTCACGCGCAAGGGTTTTCGCGGCCGTGCTAAAATCATGCTCCAAAGGTTGAAACTGGCGGCGTTAGACCAATATGGCGAATCTGGCGCGTATTGATTGGAGGCGGAAATGCCGGATCTCAAGGATGTAGTTGGAGAAGGCGCGGGTCCCGTTGCCATCGGCGTTGCCGCAATTATGCTCGCGCCTACGCTTTTGCCGCTCGCCGGCCGGGTCTTGCGCCCGCTTGCAAAAGGGGCAATCAAGGTCGGGCTCACTCTTTATCGCGAAACCTACCCGACGCTGACAGAGGCGGCGGGCGATTTGGTGGCGGAGGCGCGCGCCGAACTCGAGTCCCCAGAGTCCGCAAGAGCTGGCAAGACTGCTACGACCTAGGGACCACCCCTCGCGGACGAGCGCGGGGCGCCTCGATTGATAGGCGACCCCCAGATCGGACCCTCTTGCCCGCCGCGGTCAAGCCGCATTGCGGGGCGAGCCCGCGGCGGCATGGTCACATTGCCAGAGTTGGCGCCGGCGTGCGAGCGCTTGGCCCGGGGAACGCTGCATCCTCGCGCCAGGCAAGGATCTCATAGGCTGCCATGGGCCTGCTGAACCCCTTCAGCTTCAGTTCGCCTATTGGGGCGGCCTTAACCCACGGCTCGACAATGCCAAAGGCTCTTTGACTGATGATGATTTGGCCTGGCTTTGCCTCGTCGCAAAGGCGCGATGCGAGATTGGTAACGGTTCCGACGGCGGCATATTCCAGGCGCCGGTCAAATCCGACCTGCCCAAGAGTGGCATAGCCAAGGGCGATCCCAATCCCAAAGCCTAAAAAATGGCCCCGGCCGCGCCATTTTTCGGAAAGCCTGCCAATGTTGTCCCTCATCTCGACGGCCATGCGAACGGCGCGTTGGGTATGGTCGGCACATGGGATCGGATCATTAAAGAGAATCAAAATACCGTCTCCGGCAAACCGGTCCAACGTGCCTTCGTATTGGAAAATGATCTCTCCCAATGACGCGTGATACTCGCGCAGCACGCGCATGACTTCCTCGGGCTCGGCACTCTCGGTAAATGCGGTAAAACCCCTCAGATCGCAAAACACCACGGTGACTTCCCGGCGGTGGCTGGCGAGGAGCGAGGGGTCTTCGCCCGATGACGCAATCACCTGGGCCAATTGCGGCGCAAGGAAGCGTTCGAGACGGCCGATGCGTTCGATCTCCGCCAATTGCTTTGCCACCCGATCCTCGAGCAGCTGATTCCAGGCCTCGAGCTGCCCCGTCTGCTCTTTGAGCTTTTCTGCTTGGTGCTGGACGAGATCATGCGCCGTGCGGAGCTCGCGGCCCTTGCGGTCGATCTCCCGGAATAGCCGGGCGTTTTGAATGGCTAGGACAGCCTGGTGGGCAAAGGTGCGCATCAGCCCTGTCTTGTCCGATGTCAATGCTCCGCCCGCATTGCTCTGCACGGCCAAGGCGCCAACAATCTCGTCCTGCCCCGCAAGAGGGACAACAAGGATGGCACCCGCGCCGGCCAGCAGCGGCACATTCTCCAGCGAATAGCAGGAAGCGGAGAAATCAGGAACGAATACCGGCTCCCCTGTCCGGATAGCGGCGCTCATGACGCCATTGTCCCCCGCGATCCTGAGCTGATGCGCGGCATCCGCGCGCAAAGGCTCGATTCCGCAGCTTTGCGCCAGTTCCAAGACGCCGGAATTGCTGTCGTAGCCGTAAATGAGCCCCGCATCGGCCTGAGTGATTTTTACCGCATTCGCGAGGATGGTCGCGAGCACAGCATCGAGATCGAGCGAGGAGTTGATGGCCCGTCCCGTCTCCTCGAGCACTGTCAATTCGCTTATGGTTTGGGCGAGGTCTCGTGTTCGCTCTTCGACTTTCTGCTCCAGGCCCGAGTAGGATTCTTGGAGCTGGCCTGCCATGCGGTTGAAATGATCCGCGAGCTCTTCGACCTCATCCCCTGTTTGCACGTCAATGCGGTGGCCGAATTCCTTGGCGCCAAGCTCGCGCGCGCCCGCCTGAAGTTGCCGTATCGGCACCACCATTTTGCGCGCGAGCAGCGTCCCGGCAGCGCTCGCAAGCAATAAGCCAAGCGCAAGGAGAAAACCCGCGCGCGTGAGCATGTCGTAGACCGGCGCGAATGCCCGGCTTCGCGGCTGCTCGTAGAATACGAATGCGTGCAGCTGCGGAATGGGCGCATAGGCGGCAAGCACCGCACTTCCGCCACGGTCTTTGCCTGTGACGGCGGCATTTGCGCGGGTGGGCATCGCAGATGCGACCTGGGGGAGCCCGGAAAGATCCGCGCCAAGAGCTTGGCCGGGGTCCGAATGTGCCAGCAGCCGGCCAGCCTGATCGACCAGATATGCGGAGTCCGCGGTTCCCGTCTGGCTCGCATTTACGAAGCCCGAAAGAAATCTGAGATTGATCTGGGCGATGGTCACGCCGTTCCTGTGGCCGAGATGGGCCATTGCGACAAAGGCGAAAGGCTCTTGCCCGCGGAAATAGACTGGCGACCACCACACGTTTCTTCCAAGCGCTTGAACGAAGCTCGGATCACGCGAGAAATCCACGCCTCCGTTAAATTGGAAGCTCCCTCGCCTCGACCTCAGCTGCTCGTGCCCGGACGAATCAACTTGGACGATTTCCTCGATTGCGGGCACCTGTTCCAAGAGCTCGGCGTGATCGAGCCGCCGTTGATCGAGACCAGCGACGCTCGCACGGGTAACCCAGCTGATATGGCGCTCAATATCGGACAGAGACAGCTCAATCCGCCGTCCGGTCGATTCGGCCTTCTCGGAGAGCGCACCGAGCAGCGAAGCCGCTGTCCCGCGGTAAATGAACCACGTCTCCACCGCGCCATTGACGATAAGCACAAAGGCGACGAGGCCGACCATGGATATAATGAACTTGCGAAACAAGCCGCCCCGGCGCTGCCATCCTGCGCGCGGCGCCTCCGCCACTCTATCCGAAACAGAGTTGGTGTCCGCCATATCAGCCCGCCCGGCCGTCGCGTCGATTTCCGACGGCGCGGCTACGCCACTGCAGCCACACGGCAGTGAGACCGCTCTGGCCTATATGCCAAATTATCGATCCTGTAACGC
>JAFMSB010000086.1 GCA_017353815.1 Methylocapsa sp.
ATACCGATAGTAGTACGGATTTGCCGCGGCCGCGGCGAAGGGCAGCGTCGCCAAACCTAACGCGGCGCCCGCAACGGCGGCGCCCGGGTTCCAATATCCATACCTGCGATAGTATCCGTGGCGATGCCAGCCGTAGTGCCTATAATGCCTGTAGTAGACTTGCTCAACTATCGGTTTCGGCGTCACGGTCCGTGGGCTCGCCACATTCATTGGTCCGGCCGAGGCCGCGCCCGTGAGCGCAAGCAGGGCCGCTCCGGAGACAAGCGAAATGTGCTTGCTGTTCATGTCACATATCCCTTCCTTTGAAAAATTGCCTCAACCGACAACGAGCGCGGCCAGGTCTTTGTTCCCTGGTTCTCAAATCACAGGCTCGTGATTCACTAGTTTGCGCTGCCCGCACGGCTGCTTGGGCGCTCCGGCGAAAGCAAATGCTCGCGCCGGATGCCAAGGCCAATGAGCGCGGCGGGCAGTCGGCGCAGATAGGGATAACGAAGGAAAAGCCGGAGAAACCAGTTAGGCGCCGCCTTGGAGGTGCTGGCGAGCACGCGCGTAATCACCCGTTTTTGAATAGCGACTTGAATCCCTTGAATGACCTTTGTTGGCCATTCGCGCCGCTTTTGCACCTCTGCCAGGAGCTCGTTTGTTGCGGGCGACCCGCCCGAGAGTGGTTCCGCTAGGGTGTTGGCGGCGGCAATCGCATCTTGGATCGCGAGATTGATACCGACGCCGCCGATCGGCGACATGGCGTGGGCGGCATCTCCGATGCACAAAAGTCCGGGCTTGTGCCAAAGGGCCAGCCGGTCGACGGCGACGGTCAGAAGACTCACTTCATCGAAACTATTGAGTCCCGCCATGCGGCCGGCGAATTGTGGAGCAGCCGCCGTAACGCGCTGCTGCAGGGCGGCGATGCCGTCCGCCTTTATTTGCTCCGCCGTTCCTTTGGGAATGACATAGCCGCACTGCCAGTAAGTGCCGCGGTTGATGAGGACAAGTATCTGTCCGCGGTCAATCCGGCCAAAGCTTTCTTCGTCGTCGCCTTCTTTCCATGGCAGCCGGAACCATAAAACATCCATCGGCGCGCCGATTTCCTGCGGCCGAAGCCCCGCCTCTTGCCGGATGAGGGAACCGCGGCCATCGGCGCCGATCGTCAGATCCGCGCGGACGATGACCTGGCCGCCGGGCGCCGCCGCGGTCACGCCTGCAACTTTGCCGCTCTCCCAGATGAGGCCGTTGGCCTGCGTGGACATGTTAAGCCGGAATGAGGGATAGAGCTTGGCTTGGCTTGCGAGAAAATCAAGAAAATCCCACTGCGGCATAAAGGCAAGAAATTTGGCCTGCACCGGAAGATAAGAGAAATCCGCAACAGGCAGCAAAGTGTCGCCAATCCATGCCTTGAGGATCCGGGTTTCTTGATGCGGCAATTTCAAAAATTCCTTGAGCAGGCCGAGCTCATACATGGCCTCCATCGTCGAGGGATGAATCGTGTCGCCGCGGAAATCGCGAAAAAAATCTCCATGCTTTTCGAGGACGAGCGTATCAACGCCCGCGCGCGCAAGAAGAAAACCCAGCATCATTCCCGCAGGCCCGCCGCCCACAATGCAGCAGCGGCAGGAGACTGTTTTCTCAGTCTCATCCATCGCGAGGCTCCGTTTTGAGGCCAGCCACCTATTCTCCTGACCCGAATGGGAGTGCGTGACCGGTCACCGGGTATACTATCGCTGCGGCTGGCCCATCGCTCCACGCGCCCAAAAAAACGCTTGCCAAGAGGGGCCGTCCCTATTTGCCTGCAACAAGGTTTTGTCTTCGCCAAAGTAAGACAGGCGGATATTTATGTGCGACAGAAGGACCGCGCATCCGCCCGCGCCTTAGCCCCATTCCGCGAGCGCAGATCAGGACTCAATGCAACTGCTGCCAAAGCAATTATATAATCCCTGCCGGGCAAAAACCAAATTCGCCTGCATTGATCCGGACAGGAGCAGGCGATTAACCGAAGCGTTTTGCCGGACCGGCTGGTTAGCCTGATGCCAGAAGTCACACTGGAAGCTGCCAAGCGGCTTGCCGCCAAAAAGGCGCTGGAACTTGTGGCGCCCGGCATGCGCCTTGGCCTTGGCACCGGCTCGACGGCCGCGCATTTTGTCGAACTCCTTGGCGCCCGCGTGGCGCAGGGGCTGGATGTCATCTGCGTGCCGACGTCGGAGCGCACGCGCGCGCTGGCCGAGCGCCATGCAGTTCCGCTCGCCTCTTTCGACTTAATGCCGGAGCTCGACCTCGCGGTTGATGGCGCTGACGAGTTCGATTCAAGCTTGCGCCTCATAAAGGGCGGCGGCGGCGCGCTCTTGCGCGAGAAAATCGTCGCCATGGCGGCAAAGCGCATGATTGTCATTGCCGATTGGACGAAATCGGTCCGGGTGCTGGGGAAATTTCCATTGCCCATTGAGGTCAATCGCTTTGGGCTTGAGGCAACCAAGCGGATGATTTCGGCCGCGGCGAAGAGCCGCGGGTGCGAAGGCGAGATCCGCGTGCGGCGGATGGCCTGCGGGGATCCTTATGTTACCGGCGACGGGCATTACATCGTCGATTGCTCGTTTGGCGCGATTGCCTGCCCGGAAGAGCTCACCCCGCATCTTTCCGCCATTCCCGGCGTCATCGAGCATGGCCTGTTCCTCGGCATCGCGAAAGCGGTGATTTGCGCCGGGCCAGACGGAATCGAAGTTTTGGGCAAGCTTGATTGATAGCGTCGGGATCAATCTCGAAATTAGCTTTATGCCGAAACTGCCCGAAAATGACCGAAGCCAAATCATTGCCGAGGGCTGATGAAATTAGCGCCAAGGCTTGCGCGGCCGCTTTCGGCCAGCCATTGATCTCGAATATCTACCGCGGGTTGATCGCCGAGACAATTGTTGGCACAGCACTCGGCCTGGATTGGCAAATGTGTTCCGCCGATCTGGCGAGGCCGGGATTTCCAACACAATGGAGGCTGCCGCCTCGAAGTGAAGCAATGGGCTGCCTGGCAGACATGGGCCGCACCCAGGAACTCGAAGAGCCTAATGTGTCCGATTTTCGATGTTCGCACGCGAAACGGCCATTTCGAAGGTGGAGAATGGACCGCCGGGGCTGGGCGTCACGCGCAAATTTATATCTTTGTATAATCCAGTTACAAATGAGAGCGCGGATCATTGCGCGCCTAAGCAATGGGAGCAATGGCGATTTCCCATCGTGGCCGCAAGCCGTCTTTCTGCCACCAAGACGATAGGCTTGACGAAGATCGCGCAGCTGGCGGCCCACGTAGCGTTTGGTGGACTTAGCGCGGCGGTCGAAAATATGTGGGAAGCGCTGTGGGCTGGGCCGCTGCCTCACGGCAAGGCCGAGGTTTGGCAAAGGGCGGCATGTGCCCCAGCCGAAAGCGCCCGCGCCATAGCTGTAAGGAGCTGCAGCCTCTCACTTTCATTGGAAAATGGCCGCCGCTCCTTGCGCCCCGGGGGCGCCTGCGCCCTATTTGCGCGTGGCCGAATCGGCTTGGTCCGCCGGGCGCCGGGCTCTGCAGCCTGCGGATAGTTAACCGAAAGCTAAGGAGCTTCATCAAATGATAGCGGAACGCGCGTTCGCCGCGCCCGGGCGCTGCCGATGAAACTCACCAAACTCCGCATCACGGGCTTCAAGACCTTTGTCGAGCCGTCCGAGTTTCTGATCGAGCCGGGGCTGACCGGCATCATCGGGCCGAATGGCTGCGGCAAGTCCAATCTCGTCGAAGCCTTGCGCTGGGTCATGGGCGAAAGCTCATCCAAAAGCATGCGCGCCTCGGGCATGGAGGATGTGATTTTCTCCGGCGGCGGCGAGAGGCCGGCGCGCAATATGGCCGAAGTGGCCCTCTTTCTCGACAATCGCGACCGATCCGCCCCGGCCGCGTTCAACGATGCCGAGGCGATCGAGGTCTCCCGCCATATCGCCCGTGAAGCAGGTTCGACCTACCGGATCAACGGCCGCGAGGCGCGCGCGCGAGACGTTCAGCTGCTCTTTGCCGATGCCTCGACTGGGGCCCGCTCGCCCGCCATGGTCCGGCAAGGGCAGATTGGCGAGATCATCGCCGCAAAACCGCAGGAGAGGCGGCGCATTCTCGAGGAGGCGGCAGGAATTTCCGGCCTCCATTCTCGCAGGCACGAGGCCGAGCTGCGGCTCAAGGCGGCCGAAGACAATCTTGCGCGGCTGAACGATGTCGTGCAGCAGCTCAACACCCAGACCGAGAGCCTCCAGCGCCAGGCGCGCCAAGCCGAGCGTTACCGGGGGCTGGCAGCCGAAATTAAGCGCAATGAGGCCCTGCTTGCCCTGATTAACCAGACCGAGGCGGCGCGGGCGCTGGAGATCGCCCAAGCCAAGCTCGATGCGGATCTGATGAGGGTCGCGGAAAAGACCCGCGCCCAGGCCGAAGTTGCGCGAAATCAGGCCTTTGCGGCGCAGGAGCTGCCCGGTCTGCGCGCCGCCGAGGCCGAGGCAAATTCAGACTTGCAAAAACTCATTCTCGCCCGGGAGACGCTGGATGGCGAAGAGCGGCGGGCAAGAGGCCGTATCGCGGAGCTTGAGCGCCGCGCCGCACAGATAGCAAGCGATATTGCCCGCGAGCAGGCGCTCACGGAAGATGCCGCGGGCGTGCTTGCGCGGCTCGATGCCGAGGCGGCAGAACTTTCAGGCGCAGGTTCCCGAGAAGAGGAAATTGAGGAGCTGCGCGGCGGCCTCGCGCAGGCCGAGGCCGTGCTTGCGGAAAGCGAAAGGAAGCTCGCCGAATGCCAAGATGTGAAAGCGGCGCTTGAGGCAAGGCGCGCGGCGCTTGAGGCGGCAATTGAGGAGGAAATGCACAGGCTCGGGCGGCTCGATGGCGATCTGAATGAGGTGCGGCGGGAGCAGACCGCGATCCTGGCCGGCCGGGCGCCTGAGACGGATCTGGATGCTCTTCAGGCAGAGCTCGGTGCGGCCCTTGCGGCAGCAGAGCTGCGCGAGAGCGAGGCCGCGGCCGCCGAGTTCGCCCTCGCCGAGGCCCGCAAGGAAGAGGCCGGGATCCGCGCGCCTGCGAGGGAAGCCGAGAGCAGGGCGCAGAAACTTGAGACACAGGTCGAAACCTTATCCAAGGTCTTGACCGCGGGAACGGGCGGCTTTTGGCCGCCGGTTACCGACGAGATAACGGTTGCCAAGGGGTATGAGGCGGCGCTTGGCGCAGCCCTTGGCGACGATCTCGAGGCATCGACGAATCCCGCTTCGCCCGCCCATTGGGCGGAAACCGAAGGGCCAGACGACCCAGCGCTTCCGCCGCGGGTCGAAGCTTTGTTGAAGCTCGTCTCCGCCCCGTCGGCACTTGCGAGGCGCCTGAACCAGATTGGGGTCGTGCTGCGCTCAGAAGGCGCCTCGTTGCGGGCATTGCTTCGTCCCGGTCAGAGACTCGTCTCGAAAGAAGGCGATCTGTGGCGCTGGGATGGTTTCACCCAGGCCGCCGAGGCTCCTACCGCAGCGGCGCGGCGGCTTGCCGAGAAGAACCGGCTCGGCGAGCTTGAGTTCGAGGCGCAGGCGGCCCGCGTCGAAGCCAATGATTTGAAACTAGCCGCGGAACGGGCCGGAGCCACGCTGGCTTCTGCGGCAAGTGCCGAACAGGCGGCAAGGCAGGCGCATAAGAACGCGCTGCGCTGGATCGATGCCGCCCGCGAGGCAAAAACCGCCGCCGAGCAGCGCAAAGCCGAAACCGCCGCCCGACTGTCGGCGCTCGATGAGGCCCTTGCCCGTCTCAATGCCGCGCGCGCGGAAGCATCGGGGAAGCTTGCGCAAGCCGAGGCTGATCTCGCCAGGCTCCGGGAGGCGGCAAGCCTTGCCACGCAGCTCAATGCTGCGCGCATGGCGGCAGCCGAGGATCGCGGCGCAGCTGCGGAGGCGAGCGCCAAGCTGCAAAATTATGAGCGCGAGGCAGCAAGGTTCGCCAAGCGAATCCGCAGCCTCGAAGAGGAGCGCCAGTCTTGGCTTGCGCGTGCCAGGGACGCGCAAAGCCAAATCGAAGCATTGAAAGAGCGCCAGACGGAAACCGCCCAGGAATTGCAAAAGCTTGAAGAAGCGCCAGCGCTGTTCGCCGCGGCGCGCAGGGATCTTATGAATAAGATCGAGACTGCGGAGGAGGCGCGAAGAGAGACAGGTGATAGCCGCGCCGCGGCGGAGGCACGGGTCTCGGAAGCCGACAAGGCAGCCCGGGGCGCGCTTGAGGCAATGAGCACGGCGCGGGAGGAAATGGCGCGTTCTGAAGCACGTGTTGAAGCCGCGCGGGCGCGCTGCAACGATATCGCGCATATGATCGCAACCGAGCTTGGCTGCACGGATGCCGGCCTCTCCGAGCTCGCCCATGTTGCCCCGGGCAAGGAACTGCCGGAAGCGGAAAAGGTGGAGAAGCGGCTCGAAAATCTAAAGAGCGACCGCGAGCGTCTTGGCAGCGTAAATTTGCGGGCGGAGGAAGAGCTCAGCGAAGTGCTCGCCTCGAAGACAAAACTGACGGCGGAATTTGACGATCTGACCGAGGCGATAAGGCGCCTGCGGCTCGCAATACAGAATTTGAACAAAGAAGGCCGCGAAAGACTCCTTTCCTCCTTCGACACCGTGCAAACGCATTTCAAGGAGCTTTTTACAACGCTTTTTGGCGGCGGCTCGGCGGAGCTTCAATTGATCGAGTCCGAGGATCCGCTCGAAGCGGGGCTTGAGATTCTCGTCCACCCGCCGGGCAAGAAACCCCACGTCATGACGCTTTTGTCCGGCGGCGAGCAGGCGCTGACCGCGCTTTCGCTAATTTTCGCGATCTTTTTGACCAATCCCGCGCCGGTCTGCGTGCTCGACGAGGTCGATGCGCCGCTCGACGATGCCAATGTCGCGCGTTTCTGCGATTTGCTCGACAACATGCGGGAGCGGACCGAGACACGCTTTATCACCGTGACCCATAATCCGATCACCATGGCGCGGATGAATCGGCTCTATGGGGTGACGATGGCCG
>JAFMSB010000400.1 GCA_017353815.1 Methylocapsa sp.
CCACGCCTGCGCAATGCGGCAGGCAGGCTCGTTGGATTTTTCGGCCTCCCTCCCTATGAGGATATCGGCACGGGCAATGGACGAAATTACCCCGAGGTGGCACAAGCATTGACG
Organism: Methylocapsa sp.; assembly: GCA_017353815.1. GTDB lineage: Bacteria > Pseudomonadota > Alphaproteobacteria > Rhizobiales > Beijerinckiaceae > Methylocapsa. The sequence goes on from JAFMSB010000400.1 coordinate 115, forward strand.
GGCAACGCGCAATCCACCGTCGGCGTGGACGCCCAGGGCGAGACAATCGTCGCCATTGCCGTGCCAGTGCAACGCTTCCGGTCTGTGCGCGGAGCTTTGCTCCTATCGACCCAGGGCGATGATATCGACAAGATCATTGGATCCCAACAATGGGTCATGGTGCGGATTTTTCTCATATCCTCGGCGATTATGTTTCTTGTATCGTTCTTTATCGCCGGGACGATCGCCGAGCCGATCCGGCGGCTCGCGGAAGCGGCCGAACGGGTGCGGCGGGGCACAAAAGCGCGGCGGGAAATACCCGATTTTACAGGAAGATCGGACGAAATCGGGCATTTGTCCGGCGCATTGCGCGACATGACAAAGGCACTCTACGACCGCATCGAAGCGATCGAACGCTTCGCCGCCGATGTGGCGCATGAACTGAAAAATCCACTCACCTCTCTGCGCAGCGCGATCGAGACGCTGCCGGTTGCAAGGACGCCCGAATCGCGCCAGCGGCTGTTGGCCATTTTGGCGCATGACGTTCGCAGGCTTGACCGGCTTATCAGCGACATTTCCGACGCCTCCAGGCTCGATGCCGAATTGGCGCGGGCCGATATGGGACTCGTAGATCTGACACGCCTGCTCGGCGCGGTCGTCACCGTTTCCAATCTCGTCAAAGATGGCGGCAGCATAAAGGTCGAATTGACGATTGCGCATCATGGCACGCCGCAAGCAAACAGCAAATCCTCGTCTATGGTCCTTGGAAATGACTCGCGCCTTGGTCAAGTTTTCAACAATCTTATCGATAATGCGCGGTCGTTTTCGCCGTCCGACGGAAGCGTGCGCGTGCTTTTGCGGCCATCGCGCGACTACGCATCGCCAAGCGAGCCGCGCGACGGTTTCGAGGTCATAATTGATGACGACGGGCCGGGGATTCCGGCCGACGCCTTCGACAGGATCTTTGAGCGGTTTTATACGGACCGCCCCGGGCAAGGTTTTGGCCAAAATTCCGGACTCGGCCTTTCCATCTCCCGCCAGATCATCGAGGCTCACGATGGGCATATTTCCGCACTGAACCGGCTCGGGCCGCCCGGCGAAGACGGGGTGCCTCCTGTTCTTGGAGCAAGGTTTTTGGTCTTCCTGCCGAAGGCAATCCAGACCTAAACGGGACGGCCTGTTGCCCAGGAGCGCAGATACGCCCTATCTCCACGCCACTGCTGCCGTCATAGGGGAAGCAGGAGTGCTGATCCTTGGCCCATCGGGATCAGGAAAAAGCACTCTAGCGTTCAATCTCATAGCCTGTGCGGAACAGGCCGGCTATTTCGCGCGCCTCGTGGGCGATGATCGCGTCAGCCTTGATCTTCGCGGAAGCCGCTTGATCGCCACAGGCCATCCGGCAATCCGGGGCAAGCTCGAGCGGCGGGGTCTGGGCATATTGGAGATGCCTTTTGTGACCAGCTGCGTTCTGCGGCTTGTTCTCCGCCTGAGCAATCCCGATGAAATGCCCCCGCGCTACCCTTCGCCGGATGAGAAAACTATCCTGCTGGAAGGCGCCCGGCTGCCCCTCTTGCCGGTATGTTGGAGTTTTGCATCTGCCAGCTGCGCTTTGGCGCTGCTGGCAGAGCTCCGGTTGCAGCGTCTTATCCCCTAATCCGCTATGGCTCCAAGTTTCTCGTGCATTTTTGCAGATCCTCGCAGTTGCGCCCGGTCCGTGCCACCGCATCAGCTGCGCGAAGCGCAACGCAACTTTTTCCTTGCCATTATCGTTGCGCCGCACAAAGTGACACTGCGGCGATGGCCCTGGCCACTGCTTTCGTTAAGGAACCGCACATGGGGGCTCCCTCTCGTGGTCGCTTCTGATTGCTCTAAGGCGGCAGCCATCGCGAAAGGCGTGGGCCATACGCATTTATCATCGCCGCAGCTCTCGCCTGACTTCTCAAAAGTAACCGGCAGAGCCCGGGCGCCGAAACCAAGGTCAAACGCGGCAGAAGCTGGCGTTGGGAACGGCTGCCGCGGGCCAAGCTGAAGCAGCGAGCCCCAGACCGCCAGAGTATAACAAATGATTGGAATCGTGATTGTGACCCATGGCCGCCTTGCCGATGAATTCCGGTCTGCCCTTGAGCATGTTGTCGGGCCGCAAAAGCAAATCGAAACTATAGCCATCGGCCCG
>JAFMSB010000005.1 GCA_017353815.1 Methylocapsa sp.
CAACGACTTATCATTTTCGAAACCGGGATGGCCGGTTCTATCGAAAGCCCGCGCCAATTGATTCCGCGTACCCGCGCTCACGCGGCGAACCTCCCTCCACAAATCTACTTCCGCGGCCTCTCGAAGGAGCGTTTCGTCGCAAGCGTTCTCGAAGGCGCCCGCCCCATCCTTCCTTTCCTCGGCGCGAAGAATATTTGCCGCGCGCCGGTAGCCTGCAACGAGATTGCTGCCATCGCTCGTGCCGAGGAAGCGGCCGAGAGCTTCGACACGGGCGACAATGAGCAGGAGATCGTCCTGGCCGGGCAAGGCAAAGACGGCGTCGATCAGATCATATCTCGCGCCGCGCTCGCGCAGATAGATTTTGAGCCGCTCGCAGAAGAAGCCCATGAGCCCGGCGATAATTTCATCGGACCCGCAAGCAGCGCTCCCGGCCACATGCTGGTTTTCCGCCAAAGCCATTGTTAATACAGCCCTCAATGGGAACCTCAATTTGTTCTCAAGGACAAGAGCTATGACGCCAAGCGCGGCCCGGCGCAGGCCGTAAGGATCTTTGCTTCCCGTCGGCGTCTCTCCGATCGCAAAAAAACCAGCCAAAATATCGAGCTTGTCGGCGAGTGCGGCAGCGATTGCAACCGGTGCGGAGGGCACGCGATCGCTTTGGCCTTGCGGCTTGTAGTGATCGCCGATCGCCTGAGCGACGCTCGCGTCCCCGCCTTGAACGGCGGCATAATACCGCCCCATGATCCCCTGCAATTCGGGAAATTCGCCGACCATTTCGGATGTCAAATCCGCTTTGGCAAGGAGAGCTGCGCGCGAGGCCAGCTCAACATCGGCGCGCGCAAAAGGCGCAATGGCCCGGGCGAGAGCCGCAAGCCTCTTCGCCCGTGCGCCTTGGCTCCCGAGCTTCTCATGAAAGATGATCTGATCGAGCTTCCCCAGCCGGTCTTCGAGCTTGATTTTGAGATCGGTTTGCCAGAAAAATTGGGCATCGGCGAGCCGTGCCCGTACGACTCGCGCGTTGCCATCCGCGATCGCCACGCCGCCATCGCTGGCCTCGACATTGGCCACGATGAGGAATTTGTTGGAGAGCTTCTTTGTATCGGGATCCTCCAGCACAAAACACTTTTGGTTTATGCGGATCGTTGTCCTCACCACTTCCGGAGGCAGTTCGAGAAAGGCCTCGTCAAATTCGCCAATTAGAACAACGGGCCATTCGACAAGTCCGGCGACCTCGTGCAGCAGCGCCTCGTCCTCGATAAGGTTGAGCCCGTGCGCCATGGCAAGGCTGCGTGCATCGTGAAGAATGATGTTGCGGCGGCGCGCGGCGTCGAGCACGACTTTGGCCTTTGCCAGAGCTTCGACATAATCCTCGAACCGGCGGACCTTGATTTTATCCGGCGCCATGAAGCGGTGGCCGAAAGTAAAATTCGAGGAGCTCAGGCCATCGATGGCGAAAGGCACGATTTCAGTCTCTTCCGTAACCGGGCCGAAAGTCGCAAGGATCGAATGCAGCGGGCGTACCCAGCGCAATGATCCCGCCCGCACGGAAGCTTCGCCCCAGCGCATGGATTTCGGCCAAGGAAAGCTCCTGATCATGGCCGGCAGAATCTCAGACAGAACATCGATCGTGTTGCGGCCCTTTTGTTCATGAACCGCAACGAAAAATTCGCCTTTTATCGGATCCTTTTGGATTTTGGCTTCTGCTATTGATTTGAGCCCTGCGCTCCTCAAAAAGCCGGCGATGGCGGCTTCGGGAGAACCGACACGCGGCCCTTTCTTCAGATCGCGCCTGTCGGGCTCGCGCGCCGGAAGACCGCAAATATGCAGGGCCAGCCGGCGGGGCGAAGCAAAGCTCGCCGCGCCCTCATGCGAAAGCCCGCGCCCGGCCAGCGCCTCGACAACCAGGCGGCAAAGATCCTCGGCTGCGCGCGCCTGCATGCGGGCAGGTATTTCTTCCGAGAAAAGCTCCAACAAAAGATCTGGCATTGCGCCGCTTCAAAGCTATGGCCGGGTGGCTGGCCACTCATGCTCGCCGCCGCGCCAGACGTCAATATAGGCCCTGAGAGTCTCGGCGCATATGCGTTCCATTGAATAGCCAGCCGCGACATGGCTGATTGCGCGCGAGGCAAGCCTGCTCCTGGCCATGGCGCCAAGGGCCAGCGCATGTGCAATGGCAACCGCCAGCGCTGGCGCGTCTCCGGGTCGGACAAGGAAGCCGGTGCGTAGCGGGTCGGTCACCGCCGGCGGCGCGAGGATCATTTCCGGCGCGGCGCCGGAATTGGCGGCGATTGCGGGCGTCCCCATCGCCTGAGCGAGAAGCAAAATTTCCCCCAAGACGCGCGGATCCGGGGTGGGAGCGATGGCCACGGAAGCAGCGAGGAGAGCAGCAGGCAAATCGGCACAAACGGCGCGACACATGAGGCTTTGCATGCCCTCGCGCCCAATCGCGTGATCGATTTCGCGGGAGCGCCTGGCCGTTCCCCTGCAGCTCATGGAAAGGATAAACTTTACATTCTCAAGCCCGCTTCGCATCAAGAGCTTCGCGGCTTTGACAACAACATCGAGGGATGCGGCAGAACTGGCGGCGGCCTCGGAGACATACACCATTCGTTCGTGGGGCGCGATTTTCCAGCTTCGGCGAAGTTCTGCAACCCTGGCCGGGCTGATGGCGCCCGGCGAGAAAAGTCGGCCATCGATACCCCGGGGAACAATGCGGATCTTTCCTGCTGCATGGGGGTAATGCTGCGCGGCGAGGCCTGCGGCAAAGCTCGAGTCGGCCAGGACCAGATCGCCGCGGGCCAGGAACGAATTGCAGCGCATCGCAGCCGGATTGCCGCTCGCGAACCGGGAGCTCAGACTGGTGATGAGCGGTGTCTTTGTCAGCCTAGCGGCGGCATAGGCGGCCCAGCCCAACTCTGGCGAGCGCAGATGCACGACATCGACGCGCTCCTGTTTGATGAGGTGGGCAAGGTGCCAAATGCTCAAGGCCATGGCGGCCAAACCGCTGCCGCAGGGCGGAAGAGGCAAATAAATACCGCCTCTCGCATGCAACTCCCCTTTCAGCATGTCTGTACATGCAACAAGCGCGCGCCCGCCCGCGGCATTCAGCGCCCCAGCAACACTGATTGCTGCGAGGGCCGAAGGCGTGACTTCGATGCCGGGAACTATTTGCAGAATGGTCGCACTAATCAGCGGATACGATGCCCTGTTTAGGGGATGCGATCCACCTTTCGGCAGAGTTAGACTGGCAAATGGCGGCATGAGGCGGGTCGGTACTCTGAAAGCGAAAAGCGAAGACTAAACAGGTTAAATTTTAGCAATAAGGAAGCAGGAAAATGATCGGCCAGAGTTGCGAGCGAGCAGAGTTTGGGGAGAAAGGGTTTGGTCCCCAGTTTCTGACCGTGGCAAGCGGCCCTTCGGCCCGCCGCATCGCCTATCTGCGCCGGGAGCCGGCGCGAGCAAAGCCGCAACCGGCGGGCCTCGTTTGGCTAGGGGGAGTCAAATCCCATATGTTTGCGGCCCAGGCATCGCACCTTTATCGCTATGCTGAAAGAACAGGCCGCGCCTTTTTGCGCTTCGATTATTCGGGCCATGGTTTGTTGGAGGGAGATTTGTAAAACCGGCACGATCGGCAAATGGCTCGAGGATAGCCTCGCCGCCATTCAAGAACTCACCGAAGGCCCGCAAATTTTGATTGGCTCGTCGATGGGCGGTTGGCTGGCTCTTCTTATTGCACGCGAACTACACGCATGCGGCGAGAGCGGCAAGCTGAAAGGCCTTATTTTACTCGCACCAGCGTTCGATTTTACCGAGGCCCTGATCTTTAAAAAAATGCCTGCATCTGCACGGGCTCAACTCATGCAGAAAGGAGCCTGGCTTCGCCCATCCGCGCATTCATCTTCCGGCGATCTTCGTCACCAGGCTGCACGAGCTCGCGCGAGATGAGGATCTGATCATGCTCTGGGCGATGATTGAAATGATTGATGATCCCTCTTTCGAAAATAGTCCTGAAGCGCGAGCGTGTTCCCGATTGCCGCACTAGCCGCAGTGTTATCGAAGATGCACCAAGCACGGCGGGATTCCCGCGCCGCGCTGACCAGCCTGCCCGCAAACTGCCCCCACATCGCGGGGGCTGCCTATCTTGCGGGCGCAGGAGCTCAGGTGTTTCCCGATGCCAAGCCGCGGGAGAGACGGCTCCCGCCCGGCCGCTGAGCCAAGCGGTCGAAATAAAGATAAATCACGGGCGTCGTAAAGAGCGTTAAGATCTGGCTTACAAGGAGCCCGCCGATGATCGCGATACCGAGCGGGTTGCGCAGTTCCGATCCGGTGCCGGTCCCAAGCATCAATGGTGCCGCGCCCAGAATGGCGGCAAAAGTCGTCATCAAAATCGGCCGAAACCGCAGCAGGCAGGCCTGAAAAATAGCCTCTTGCGGCGCAAGCCCCATTGTGCGTTCGGCATCGAGCGCGAAATCGATCATCATAATCGCGTTCTTCTTAACAATGCCAATGAGCAAAATAATGCCGATGATCGATACCACATTAAGCTCAAGGCCGGACATCATGAGCGCGAGAAGAGCGCCGACGCCAGCCGACGGCAGCGTTGAGAGAATGGTCACCGGATGGATGAAGCTCTCATAAAGCACACCCAGCACGATATAGACGGCAACGATTGCGGCGATGATCAAGAAAAGCTCATTCGCGGCCGATCCGCGGAACGCAGCCGCCGCTCCCTGAAACGTGATGGCGATGCTCGCGGGCAGGCCAATCTCACGGCCCGCTTTTTCGATGGCATCGATTGCCTCGCCGAGCGAGGCACCCCGGGCCACATTGAAAGAAATGGCGGCCGCAGGAAACTGCCCAAGATGCGTGACCAGCAAAGGCGCTTGCCGCTGGCTGATTGCGGCGATTGACGAGAAGGGAACTTGTCCGTTTTGTCCCGATGTCGAAGAAGGAAGATAGAACGACGATAGCGCGGCGAGGGAATGCCGCAGCGAAAGGTCTGCTTCCATGATGACGCGATACTGGTTCGACTGCGTGTAGATGGTGGAGATGATGCGCTGGCCGAAGGCGTCGTAGAGGGCATTGTCGACGGTGGCGGGCGTGATGCCGTACCGTGCGGCAGCTGCCCTATCGATGGTGATATCGAGGGCAAGTCCCTTGTTTTGCGAGTCGGCGGCGACATCTCTGAGCTCGGGCAGTTCCGCGAGCCTTCGCGTGAGCTTTGGCACCCAAGTGTCAAGGACAGCAGGATTTGGGTCCTGCATCATAAAGTGATATTGGGCGCGGCTGACGACCGACTCGATAGTTAAGTCCTGGACCGGCTGCAGATGGAGGCTAACGCCAGGGATTCCGGATGCGGCCGCGCCGATCCGGCGGGCAACCTCGGCAGCCGTGGCTCCGCGCTTTTCCTGCGGCTTGAGATTGATCAGGAATCTGGCGGTACTCAAGGTGGCATTGTCGCCGTCGACGCCAATAAAGGAGCTGGCGCTATCAACGGCGGGATCGCGCAGAATCGTCTCGGCAATCTGCCGCTGCAAAGCTGCCATGGATGGAAACGAGATGGCTTGCGGAGCTTCTGCGACCGCTTGAATCATGCCCGTGTCCTGCACCGGAAAGAACCCTTTGGGAATAAGGACATAGAGCGCAATCGTGAGGGCGAGCGTCGCAATGGCCACGAAAAGAGTGAGTGGCTGGTGGCGAAGAACAATGGCGAGCGCTCCTTCGTAACGCGCGCGCAATGCATTAAAGGCCCGCTCCGCCGCTAAATCAAACCGGGAGCGGCCCGCCGCCCGCTGGTGCCGGATGAGACGCGCGCACAGCATAGGAACAAGGGTGAGCGCGACGACGGCCGAAATTACAATGGTGACGGCAAGCGTTATTGCAAATTCATGAAACAGCCGACCGACGACATCGCCCATAAATAGGAGCGGAATGAGAACGGCAAGCAAAGAGACAGTCAAGGAGACGATGGTAAAACCTATTTGTTTCGAGCCTTTGAGCGCTGCTTCCAAAGGCGGATCTCCGGCTTCCACGTAGCGCGTGATGTTTTCGATCATCACGATCGCGTCGTCGACGACAAAGCCCGTCGCGATCGTCAGCGCCATCAACGACAGATTATCGAGGCCGAAGCCGAAGAGATACATCACGGCGAAGGTGCCAATGATCGACAACGGCACGGAGAGGCTCGGGATGATTGTCCCGGGCAGAGTGCGCAAAAACAAAAAGATCGTGGCGACGACCAGGACAATGGCCAAGGCGAGCTCGAATTCCACATCTGCGACGGAGGCGCGAATAGTCACCGTGCGATCGCTCAGCACGGAGACATCGACAGCCGGCGGCAGGCCTGCCGTGATCTCCGGCAAGAGGGCCTTTATCGTATCGACGACTTCGATGACATTGGCTCCGGGCTGGCGCCGGATGTTCAAGATGATCGCTGGGGTGGTGTTGGCCAGAGCCGCAAGTTTCGAATTTTCCGGCCCCGGCTCGGCGCTGGCCACGTCCGAGAGCAGAACCGGCCTGCCATTGCGGTAAGCAACAATGAGCGGCCGGAAACCCGCAGCATCCTCGATCTGATCGTTGGCATTTACCGTTGAGGCCCGTGCCGGCCCATCAAAGCTTCCTTTCGGTAAGTTCACATTCGCGTTTGCGATCGTGGTGCGAAGGTCATCGATATTGAGGCCGTAGGCAGCGAGCGCCGCTGGGTTGAATTTGATCCGCACAGCCGGCCGCTGGCCGCCGTTAATGCTCACCAACCCGACGCCTGGCTGCTGCGATATTTTTTGTGCCAGCCGCGTCTCGCTGATATCCTCGAGCTCAATCAGCGGCAGTGTTTTCGAAGTGACGGCGAGCGTCATGACCGGCGCGTCGGCGGGATTCACTTTGGCGTAAACCGGCGGGGCAGGAAGCCCGCTCGGAAGCAGATTGTTGGCGGCATTGATTGCTGCCTGCACTTCCTGCTCGGCGTCATCAAGCTTGATATTCAGGCCGAACTGCAAAGTGATAACAGACGCCCCGGCCGAACTGGCCGAGGTCATCTGGTTCAGTCCCGGCATCTGGCCGAGCTGGCGCTCGAGCGGCGCCGTTACCGAGGATGTCATGACCTCCGGGCTTGCGCCGGGAAGAAACGTCTGGACCGAGATCGTCGGATAATCGACCTCGGGCAAAGCGGAGAGCGGCAGAAAACGATAGGCAACGATCCCGGCGAGCAGGATCGCTGCCATCAATAGGGCTGTCGCGACGGGCCGCAAGATAAAGATGCGTGAGGGATTCATACCCTGCGTGGCTTCGTTGCGGAGCCGGCCTCAGTTATGGGTTTTGGGCGGCAGGCCCTTACCCCCCTTGGCCGTTTTTGGTTCGATACCGTTGGATTCGGTGGCGGCCGCCTGTTTTGCCGTTTCGCTGGATGTAATCAGCACTTCGGCGCCCTCACGCAAACGGTCGGCGCCGTCGACCACGACACGCTCGCCCCCAGAAAGACCCGCTTTGACGGCAATCATCGATCCATCTTGGGGGCCAAGCTCAATCGCACGCGCCGAGACCGTATTGTTCGCGCCAACGACATAAACGAATGTCCCTGGTGCTCCATATTGCACCGCCCGTGCGGGAACGGTTACGGTTTCATGCAGCGTCTTGACCAGCAGACGCGCATTGACGAACTGGTTGGGAAATAGCTTGTCGTCCAGGTTATCAAAATCGGCGCGCAGCTTAACCGTGCCGGTTGCGGGGTCGATCTGGCTATCGAGCGATACCGCCTTTCCAGCCGAAAGCTCCGTGATATTGGCTCGGTTGAAAACCGTTACCTCCGGCGCCTTCCCCCCCTTGATGGCCGCCAAGATCGGCGGAATCTCGTCTTCCGGCACGACAAAAATGACCGAGATCGGATGCATTTGCGTCACTACCGCAAGGCCGGGGTCGCTGGTCTGAATATAGTTGCCCGGATCGACCATGCGCAGGCCAATGCGGCCGTCGATCGGCGAAACAATATGGGCGTAAATGAGATTCAAGTTCTGCGCCTCTATCTGCGCCTTGTCCGCCTTGACCGACCCCTCGTATTGCCTGACGAGAAAGGCTTGGTCTTCGGCTTGCTGCCGGGCAATCGAGTTTTGTTTGAGGAGCGTTTGATACCGCGCCAAATCCGTGCGTGCCTGATCAAGGAGGCCTTGGTCATGCGCGAGCTGGCCTTCAAGCTGGGCCTTTAGGGCTTCGAATGGGCGCGGGTCAATCTGCGCGAGAAAATCACCCTTCTTGACCGTCTGGCCCTCCTCGAATCCGACCTGAAGGAGCAGCCCATTGACCTGGGTCTTCACGGTTACGGTGGCAATCGGCGTCACCGTGCCCAGACCGTTCACGATGACCCTGATGTCGCCTTTGCCTATGGTTGCAACTGCGACGGGTTCCTGCGCCGATCGCCCGGTATTTTTGGATCCGGGCGTTTGCGGCGCCGTTGTGATCCGATAGACGGCAAAGGCAAGGAGGGCAAGAAGCCCAACCACTACGAGGGCTCGCAGCCAGATGCGCCGCTTGACTGGACCCTCCGGCAGCTTGATCTTCTCCTGCGGGCCACCCGGGGATTTATCCTGGACCCTTGCCTTTTCGGCAACCTCTAACTTGACCCTGTCGGTCCATTCATCCATATGGCAATTTCCGGCATGGAGTCGAATGCAATTTCGCCTCTTTTATCAACTCTTGGTTTGTCTTGGCACTCCTGGCGGAGCCGCTAAAATGGATCGCTCCCGCTCCATGGCCATGAAGCTAGGGATTAGATCCGCATCCGGCAATGGCTCTCCACTGGATTGCTTGAGCGGGAGCGAGTCATCGGGCAGCGTAGCACCCCTTGCGTCCGCAGCACGGTAAAATAAAGTTTTGGGGCAAGACAATGACTCAATTCATTAAAGAAAAGTCATCTTGCCTGGGCCAAGGCCGGCGCCGCCGGAGCACCCAAGCTAGCAGCCTTAGACGTCGGGACTAGGTATTCAAATGGGATGGATTGTCCGTTACGTCGATGACGAACTGAAACACGAAATGGTCTCCCGCGAAATGCTGACAGAGCAGGAGGCGCTTGAGGAGGCCTGGAACTTGGCCCAGGGCGAGAACGAAATCGTCGCCATTGAGGGGCCAGATGACGAGTCGGTTCCGATGTTGGAAATCGAAGCATGGTTCCAAAAACGCTCCGCCGCCGAAAAGGCGCGAGGGCCGCAATGACGCCGGCACTCCCACATAACTCCGCAATAGCCGCGCGGCGCGCAGAAACTGGGCGCGCCCGCGTTAGCGCGCTTTGCGCCCCGATGGAATCGGCCGGGCGATAAGAAATCGCGCCAAATCAATAGGTCGGCGCGAATTCGCGCCGCAAAAGTCTGTCAACTTTTGCGGAATTCGCTCTAAGCGGCCTTTCGCTTTGGCGTAATCAATTTGCGGTTAACCAAGACTTCGGCAATCTGAACCGCATTGAGCGCTGCGCCTTTGCGCAGATTGTCAGCGACGCACCATAGCGAAAGCCCGTTCTCCACCGTCGGATCCTCGCGAATCCGGGAGACATAGGTCGCATCTTCGCCGGCCGCCTCGTGCGGCGTAATGGATCCGCCGGGCTCGCGCTTGTCGATCACAAGGCAGCCAGGGGCCTCGCGAAGGATCGCGCGCGCCTCACCGGCGCTGATCGGATGGACGAACTCGATATTTACCGCTTCCGAATGGCCGATAAAGACGGGCACGCGCACGCAAGTAGCGGTAAGCTTGATGGCCGGATCAAGAATCTTTTTTGTCTCTGCCATCATCTTCCATTCCTCTTTCGTGCTGCCGTCCTCCAGGAAGACATCAATTTCGGGTATCAGATTGAAGGCGATGCGTTTGGGGAATTTTTTGGGCTCCATAGGATCGGAGACATAAACCGCGCGCGTCTGCGCAAAAAGCTCATCCATGGCTTCCTTGCCCGCGCCCGAGACGGACTGATAGGTTGCAACAACGATGCGGCGGATGGTGGCCCTATCGTGGAGCGGCTTTAACACCACCACAAGTTGCGCCGTCGAGCAGTTCGGATTGGCAATGATGTTGCGGGCAGAAAATCCCGCAACCGCATCCGCATTTACCTCAGGCACGATCAGAGGGACGTTCAAATCATAGCGCCACGCAGAAGAATTATCGATGACGACACAGCCCTGCGCGGCAATCTTCGGCGCCCATTCCTTGGAGACGGTGCCGCCCGCCGACATAAGGCAGATATCCGTGCCGGAGAAGTCATAATGTTCGAGCGCCTTGCACTTGACCGCGCTATCGCCGAAGGAAACCTCCGTGCCAAGGGAGCGCGGCGAGGCAAGCGCAACAACCTCATCGGCGGGAAACTGCCGCTCGGCGAGGATATTGAGCATTTCCCGCCCGACATTTCCTGTCGCCCCGGCAACTGCAACCTTGAAGCCCATTTTTCACCCCATCCGCACGGCCACTGGCACTTGTGGCAGCCCGGCCTGCTCTTCCGTTGTCCTGGCCACTCATAAACCGGGAATCGACGATGTTTGCAACTGGGCCAACTTGCCATTTAAGGCCGTTTCTGAGCCGCCTCCAGCAGGTTTCGCGAAATCCGCCGCCGGAAACGCTCGGCAGAAATAATGGCCACGCGGTGCAACCCAACCGTGATCCTTGCGTTAAATTTGCTGAGAGATCCGTGGAGCAAGCGAAATGGTTAACGCAAGAACTTTGTTTGTCATGGTCGCTGCTGCGGCCGCCGCCGCTGCCGCAGTGGCGCCTGCCGGTGCGCAGACACAGCGCATCCGGCGCCATGTCCCGATAGTCATCGTATATCCGGGCGAAAGGCCGCCGCTCACCGTCAATAAGCGCAGCTTTCTCGACCCCGGGCCGGTCGTACCCGTGGGCAGCATGTCCAATTATGTGACGATGAACACGGTGCTCAACCAGACGCCGGATCAGGCATTCGCAAGATCGGAGTTTGGCAATGAGGTGCTGCCGCGCCGGTTAGACGTTCCCGGGCGCCCGCAGCCCGTACTCGAGTTCGCAACACCGGGCTATCCCTATTGAGAGTTCGGTCCGCCTCGCGGGGGATGGCCCCGCGCCCGGCACCGGCCCGCCGCGGCCAGAGGGCAGAGCAGAGCGGCCGGCGAGGTTAAGGCCGCGGCGGCTGCCAAGGAGCTAATAAAGCCTTAGCGCCCGAATCTTACACTGGCATATTCTTCTTGCCCGGCGTTCTTGCGTTCAAATCTTGCCGCCGCCCGTTTTGGACCGGACAAAAAGGTTGGACGGCCGCCCGGAGGAGAGAGGAATTTCTTGTGTAGGCTAAGGCCGGAACCAGGACAGCAAGCCGGAAATTTTCGGCGCGCGGGGCAAGTCTTCGCCTGTTGGCTTGCTTCCCAACACTAAAGCGTCTTCATTCCCTTCCCCGTTGATTCGGTGGAGGGGAAGGCGATGGGGAGAGCTTACTCGCAGGACTTGCGCGAGCGGGGGATGGCGGCGATTGATTCCGGGACAGGCGCTTATGCCGCGGCGGCCATTTTCCGGGTTAGCGTATCCTATATCTACAAAGCTTTGGGGCGGCGGAAGAAACCTGGAGAGACGAGCGCGCGGCCTTGGGCAGGCGGCCCCAAACCAAAGCTTGCGGCACATGACGAGGCTCTTTGCGCCCCTGTGACGAGCGCAGCTGATGCAACGCTTGCCGAACCGCAAGCCTGGCTCACGGCGGAGCACAGCCTCAAGGTGAGCATCGGCTGCCTTTGGACAAAGGCTACGGCATCTCGGGCTCTCGCTCAAAATAAAGTCCCTGCGCGCCGCTGGGCAAGACCGTGCGGATATCGTCCAAGCCCGCGAGGAGTGGCGTGCCTTCCCGCCCGGTCTAAACCCGGGACTCAAAGCAGCCCTTCGCAAGGCTGCCGCACGCCGCTTCGACGCTCTCGTCGCCGCCATCGCCCACGCCTTGGATGAATTCAAATCTCAAGAATGCGCAACCTACCTTGCAAATTCAGGCTATCGCTACCGCACTGAAAACGGTCTAATTCCATTTTAGACAATAATCCCGTTTCTGCCACAACCAAAGAACGATTCAATTGCCATTAAAGGCGTTGAAGTATCCAATACGAAAGGCCATTCGCACGAGCTGAGGAATGGAACGCGCCTGCATTTTTTGCAGCATCGCAGCCCGGTGATGTTCGGCCGTCCTTACGCTGATCCCTAAGTTACGGGCAATGAGCTTTGTGTTCAACCCTTCCAAAAGCAGAGCGAGCACCTCTTGCTCGCGCTTTGTCAGAAGCGCGCAGCGAGCCCTCAATTCCGCGGTTTCGTTCCGAATATCCAGGCTTTCCCCGGTGCGGGAAAGTGCTTCCTCGACAGTCGCGAGCAGCGCCTCGGCATCGAAAGGCTTTTGGACAAAATGAAAGGCGCCTGATTTCATCGCCAAAACGGCCGACGGCACATCGCCAAACGCAGTTATCATGATTACGCTTGAATTGCTTGCCGCTCCGACAATGCGCTTCAGCAGTTCAAGCCCGCTCATGCCGGGGAGCTGGTTGTCGAGCAGGACGCAGGCCGGCTCCGTGAGCCGCGCGCTGCCGAGATATTCCTCCGCCGAGCCATATGGAATCGACTTAATCTCTGCGGTCGACAAAAGCACGGCCAGCGCATCCCGAACCGCGTCTTCATCGTCAACAATATGAACGCAGCGCTCGCGGGGCAATTCAGCCGGGCCCATTGATTGGCAGCTCGATCAAGAATCGCGTGCCATCTGGGATACCCCTCTCCCACCAGAGGCGGCCCGCGTGCCTTTGTACGATCTGCTGACTGAGATGCAAACCGAGTCCCATTCCACGCGGCTTCGTGCTCTGATAGGCCTGAAACATGCGGTCTGCAATCTCTGGCGCAACTCCAGGGCCATCGTCTTCGACTTTCAGGATGACTCGATCGCCGCACGTGCCAAACTTTATTATCACACGCCCGCGTGCGCACATCCGTTCCGAGGCAGCGTCAATCGCATTTACCACAAGATTGTTCAGAACCTGCTCAATTTGGAGTTTGTCCGCCCTCACCGGAGGCACAGGACTGTGGCCCTCAATCTCGATCTGGACGCCGCGTGCCGCCGCGTCATCCCGGCACAGCGCCACGATCCTCCGGGCAAGAGCCGGCAAGTCAAGCGCGGTAAAATCCATCTTGCCATTTGAGACCAATTCCCGGATGCGCTCCATCGCCTCGCGCGTTTTCTGAGCCTCGGCCTCTGCCTTGACCAACATATCTTTTACCCCCCTCGAAATGCCGGCTTGCAATAGACGCCGTGCAGCATGCAGATAAGCGGCCACGGTGGATAAAGGTTGACTAAGTTCGTGAGCGAGTGCACTGCCCATGGCGCCGGCTTGGGCGAAGGCCGACATCCGGGCTAACTCCAGCTGTTGCTCGCGCAGCAGCTGATCGGCGATTCGACGCTCCGATGTGACTGCGCCAAGGAGCAGCCCAGTGAGCGAAAGCACAAGCATGAGCGTTTGGAAAACGAAAAAATCGCTGGAGTTGCTCCGAATAAATGCGGCGGCGGCGACAAGTCCGAGTTCGATGGCAAACAGGCCAACGGCTGCACCCGCGTAGCCTTCTCTCATTCCAATCCAGATGATAGGCAAGAACAACAAATAGAAAATGTGGTACTGCCTGCTTTCAAGCCCGCCTGTGACGGCGGCAAACGCCAGGCACGTTGCCAAAATGAAGACCGAGTAACTGATAGTCATGTGGCCCGGCCAGTGCCAGGCCGGCATCGAAAAAATCGCGAGAAGTAATGTCACGAGCGGGATGATCGTGACCATGCCGGCCATATCGCCCATCCAGAAGTGACGGATCGCTACAAAAAACTGATCCGGCGGAATCGAGCCGCCGGCATAAAGCACCGCGCAATATAAGAACGATGTCAGCGCCACGCCCGCCGGCAGGAAGCTCAGTAGCACCAGAATATTCGACAGCCGGGCATTTCTTAAGTCGAATTTCAATCGGTGCCGCAACAAGGCAGCAAGCCCTGCATAGCAAACGGTCAGTACGATTTCGGACGCAATGGTTATGCCAAGACTCGGACGTTGGCCGGCGACGAACAGATCAACTCCAATCGCGCCGAGCAAAACAAAAGGAGCATAAATGGCTCCTTCCATGAGTAGCGCGAGGCTCAGCCCGTTGTCGGGGCTCCAGAGTGTAATGCCAAATCCGTCTACTGTGTGCCGTACCGTTAGCTCGTTCAAAGCCAGATAGGCGATAAGAAATGCGGCCCCTGTCAGCCAAAAGCCCAAATCGGCCAGACCCAGCGAATAGGTAGTTCTACGCATTGCCCTCGTCCGGAACTCCTGCCTATTTTTCCAGTTCTGTCCAAGCCATCAAGTTGGTGTCGCAGTAAAGCATTGAAGAAGAACAGACACCTGTCTGTTTCTTCAAGGGAGGGGATCGAGAATAGCCGCCGCGCAGGTACGGCAGTTGCGTATTCCTTGCGCATATTCCTTACAAACAGGCTTGATTGGCTAGGCTTACAACAATATTAGTTGACGTTAGCGGGTTTATATAGGCCTCGACAAGTGAACACCATTTTTCTGAGCAAACTATACGGATTGTATAATTTGCCCGCGCTTCATCCGCTGCGCGGCGCCCTATGGTCGGCAAAAGGCTGGTATTTCGGCTCTGACATCCAGGAAGCGGTCGCCAAATCGAAGATGACGAACGCCGTGCTGCGCATTCTTGCTCGCTGCAAGATTCCAGCCGAATGCAGAGAAAATAATGTATTATTCATACATATCCCCCGGTGCGGCGGCCTGTCAATTTCCAAGGTGTTGTACGGACACTTTCGCGACCATCACACGGCCGCTTTTTTTAGAAAGGTCGACCACGAATTTTTTCGGTCTGCTTTCAAATTCGCTGTAATCCGGCATCCCGCCGCGAGGGCGATCTCCGCCTATTGCCATACTCTCAACAAAGGCTCTGCTGATATAATATTCGATCGCGGCTGGCAATTGAAAACCAAGCATGTGAAGACATTTGATGATTATATCGAATTTCTTGAACAGAATAGTTGGAGGCTCCACCAGCTTGATTTCGTCATGCGGCCTCAAGCTTATTTTATTTCGGATGATAAGGGCAATGTGCTAATAGAAAACTTATTTCGCCTCGAAAAGGACATGGGCGCCGTAAATAGCCTCTTGCAGAGCTTGGGGTTGCCTCAAGCGCCGCATACGAATGCTTCTCGCGCCACGGAGGTCCGCCTCACCCGGCGCCAGAGTGATCGCATCTTGGCGCTTTACGCGGCGGATTTGCGCATGTATGAGGGACTGTCGCAGTCCAAGCCCTTCTGATGGGAAATTGAGCGAGTTCGCTCTGCGAAGCTCTTCTAAAGATTTTTTGTCTTTGGCCCCTGCCGGAATGGTCCGGGCGCTGGCGCAGGGGCAACCGGCGGCGGGCCGGCCCACACATTGTCACATTAGTTTCGAGATGCCGCCCGGCATCGCAACCAGCACGGCGGTGATTGAATGCTGCAAATCAACAAGCAGTTTGCATCCGGTGACGCAAGCAAAGGGATTTGGGGGCCCGCAAACGCCGAGTCCGGTGGCAAATTCAACGAGATTATCGCGCATCAGCTGCCGGTCATTATCGGCACGATAGTAGCGATAACGGCGCTCGGCTTTCTTTATCTTCTCTTCGCAACTCCGACCTTTCTTGCAACCGCATCGGTCGTCCTCGATCTGCGCAAAGCGCAAACGTTCGAGCAGCAGCAGGCGCCGGCGCATGAAGACAATATGGTCGATAGTGGGATGGTCCAAACCCAGATCGAAATCCTCAAATCGGCAGAGATCGCGCATGCGATCGTCGATAAATTTCAGCTTACGAAAGATCCTGAGTTCGTTGGGCCTCCAACGGGGATTAAACGGGTTATTTCAGCGATCACTTCCGCCATCTTCGGATCAAGAGAACTCACGGAGGCGGAGAAAGCGTCGGTTGCAGCTGATTCCTTGCAGGATAAATGCACCATAAGCCGGGTGGGCCAGACCTATGTGATCGATGTCGGCGTCGAGCTGCGCGATCCCCAAAAGGCCGCGCGGATAGCAAATGCCATGGTCGATTTTTATCTCAATGACGAGCTCGAGGCGAAATATGCGGCGGCCCGCCGCGCGACGGTCTGGCTCCAGAAGCGCGCCCATGAGCTGCAGGCTCAAATGACTGTTGCGAGCCAGGCCGTCGCTGACTTCAAGAAGGAACACAATATCATTACCGTTGCGCCGCTTGGAAGTGACCGGCGATCGAGACATGACGAAGGCCTGCTGATGAACGAGAAGGAGGTCTCGGACCTCAATACCCAGCTCGTCCTCGCCCAAGCTCAGACTGCCGATGCAAAGGCCCGCTACGACCGGATCCAGGAAATCATGAAGCAGGATGTGCCTGACGCATCCGTCGCCGAAGCGTTGAAGAACGAAGTTATCATCAAACTGCGCCAGCAATATCTCGATTTGGCCACGCGTGAAGCTATGTGGTCACAGCGCTATGGGGCAAACCATCTTGCGGCGGTCCAAACGCGGAATCAAATGCGCGAGATATCGCGCTCGATCAAAGACGAGATGCAGAAAATCGAGGAGAGC
This sequence comes from Methylocapsa sp., assembly GCA_017353815.1. GTDB lineage: Bacteria > Pseudomonadota > Alphaproteobacteria > Rhizobiales > Beijerinckiaceae > Methylocapsa. The sequence goes on from JAFMSB010000005.1 coordinate 16,578, forward strand.
GCGAAGAGCGATTACGAAATCGCTCAAACCCGGGAACAGACCATAAAGGACGGCCTAAGCAAGGTGGTTTCGCAATCGCAAGTGACCAATCAGGCCCGGGTTCGTCTGCAGGATCTTGAAAGCGCTGCTGAGACGGCGCAGGCCATTTACGAAGATTTCCTTCAGCGGCAGATGACGGCGGTGCAGGCGCAGAGCTTCCCGATCCCCGAAGCCCGTCTCATCGATCCGGCCGAGCCGCCGCTTTTAAAGACTCATCCCAAGGCATGGCTCGTGCTCCTTTTGACTGCCACGGCCGGCATTGTCGTAAGTTATAGCGCGGCATATCTCCGGGAGCTTTACGATCGTGTGTTTCGCTCAAGTGCGCAAATCGAAGAGGCATTGGAGCTCAAATGTCTCGCTATGGTGCCCGATCTGCGGCATTCGGAGGAATTGGACGCTGCGGCAGGAAAACCAATAGCATTTTTGCCTTCCCGCATTGCCAGGAGGCTGCCGCCTTGGCTCGCTCGATGGCTATCGGAACTTCCTGGGATTTGGCGCACCATCACTCGCTATCTCCTCGCCAAATGGCAGAGGCTAATTGCCGGCCCTCAGCCGAGGCGCGTTACCGAGGTCAGCGGCCCAAGGACTCCACCCCAAAGGCCCGCCGCAATAGCGCGCCCGCCGCTCCTGTTCAACCATGTCCTCGATGAGCCTTTTTCGCAATTCACGGAATCGCTGCGTTCTATCAAGATTGCAAGCGATTTGGCCGCCCGCCAGGACCCGGTCAAAGTGTTCGGCGTAACCTCGATCCTGCCCCATGAGGGGAAATCGACCATCGCAGCAAACTACGCGCAGCTGATCGCACAGTGCGGATTTGACACTGTTCTCATCGATGCCGATTTTCGCAATCCTACCCTCTCGCGTCAGTTCATTTCAAAAAGCCCTGGGCTTTCCGAAGTGATCTCTGGCCAGCTGGAGCTCCAGAAAGTCTTGTTGGCGGACCGCAGAACTGGGCTTAAGGTGGTTCCTTCCGGACTAAGATCGAAGCTCCTCAATACGAATGAATTGCTTGCTTCGGCGGGGATGAGGAATATCGCAGCTGGACTGCGCGAGACCTGCGATTATATCGTCGTCGATCTGCCGCCTCTTGTTCCGGTGGTCGACGCGCGCGCCGCCATCAACTTCATCGACGCATATATTTTGGTGATCGAATGGGGACGCACTCGCATAGATGCTGCCAGGCGCAGCCTCGCAAATGCGCCTGAGATTTATGAACGCGTACTCGGGGT
>JAFMSB010000401.1 GCA_017353815.1 Methylocapsa sp.
CAATCATGATCCGCCGCCGCACCTCCTTGCCGAAGCCCGCGGCGCGGGTGTTCTCATACATTTCGACGATATCCTTGCCCGGCACGCGCAAGCCATAGCGCACGCCGTCGTAACGCGCGAGATTGGAGGACGCCTCGGCCGGAGCCACGATATAATAGGCAGGCAGCGCATAATGCGTGTGCGGCAGAGAAATATCGGCCATCTTGGCGCCCGCCTCCTTCAGCCAGGCGATGCCTTGCGCCCAAAGCGTCTCGATCTCGGCCGCCATGCCTTGGCGGCTGTATTCCTTCGGGATGCCGATCTTCATCCCCTTGACGGAGCGGCCAACGGCGGCCTCGAAATCCGGCAGCGGCAGATCGGCCGACGTCGTGTCCTTGGGATCGTGCCCCGCCATCGAGCGCAGCAAAATCGCCGCATCGCGCACCGTGCGGGCAATGGGACCGGCCTGATCGAGCGAGGAGGCATAAGCGACGATGCCCCAGCGCGAGCAGCGCCCATAGGTCGGCTTGATGCCAGTGGTTCCGGTAAAGGCCGCAGGCTGGCGGATCGAGCCGCCGGTATCGGTTGCGGTTGCCCCAAGACACAGCCGCGCCGCGACTGCGGCCGAGGAGCCGCCCGACGAGCCTCCTGGAACGATTTTCGTATCCGAGCCTTTGCGGCGCCAAGGTGAAATCACCGGGCCAAAATAAGAGGTCTCGTTCGACGAGCCCATCGCGAATTCGTCGAGATTGAGTTTGCCCAGCATCACCGCGCCATCGCGCCAGAGATTGGCGCTGACGGTCGATTCGTAAGGCGGCACAAAGCCCTCAAGGATATGGCTTCCCGCCGTCGTCTGAACTCCCATGGTGCAATAGAGGTCCTTGATGCCGAGCGGAACGCCCTCGAGCGGGCCTGCCTCGCCCTTCGCGATCCGGGCATCGGACGCGCAGGCCATCGCGACGGCCTTCTCCGGCGTCTCGAGAACAAAGGCGTTCAGCACCCGGGCCTGCACGATTGCCGCGATATGCGCTTTTGCGAGCTCTAAGGCCGAAAATTCTTTCTTTTTCAGCCCCTCGCGGGCCTCGGCCAGGGTCAGCTCCGTGAGGCCGCTCAATCCTTCGCTCACTCGACCACCTTTGGCACAACAAAGAAATGGTCCTCGGCAGAGGGCGCGTTGGCGACGATCTTCTCGGCGAACCCGCCATCGGTGACAATGTCTTCACGCTTCTTCATCGGCATCGGCAGGACGGATGTCATTGGTTCCACGCCCGCAACATCGACGCCTTTGAGCTCCTCCACAAAGGCAAGGATCGCGTTGAGCTCCCCCTGGAGATGCGGCACCTCGGCCTCGGCCACTTTGATGCGGGCGAGATGAGCGATGCGCCGCACGGTCGCGGAATCGACGGACATGGACTTTCCATGTTGCTGGGGTTTGCGTGCCTATAGCACCCGGGCTTGCGGCGGCGCAATGTGAGGCGGTTTTGACAAGGGCCCGCCACCCGGCGCGACCCTGGCGCATGCTAAGATTCTGTTTTGCCAACCGCCCAATTTCCTGATTCGAACAGAGGGCGCGCGACCAGGCAGCCTGCTGAAAATCACATTAGAATTATTCAAAAAATGTTTCACGTGAAACATTTTTGTCCGGTCACCGGCCAAAACCTTACAAAGCGCAAACAAAATTTCGCCTTTGCTGAAGTACGGCCGGCGAACATTCATGACCGGTCGAAGGCCGAGCGTTTTCGCCTGCCAGGCCGTAATGGCTTCTGTCGCGAAGCTTCAACGATAGCCGGCTTACTCCCTTATGAAGTCCAGAAACGCGCCGTCATATCCTGTTCGTGATAGAGGGGCCAGTTCTTCAGATGCTCGCCTGGCGCAAGCGAAACCGGGACGCACTCGCCGGCAAGGATGCCAATGAACCCCCTTATCCCGTAGATCAGGCCGGCATGATCGCGCTCATGATCCGGCCTTCCCGAAAATCCGGTTATTTTCATCAATACGTTCTCGTACCGGAAATGCGCTTTGGCGAGGCTCAGCATTTCGTGAAGGCCGGCAACGGCCTCGCCTTTATTTCGCGGCGTCCTGCCAAACGCCCGGCAGACAACATCCACCTGCCCGGCGAGAGCCTGGTGTTGCTCGCGGATCGTTTTTTCCTGCAGCCGGTATAGCCCTTCGCGGGGATTGGTCATTGCCGTCGTCATTGCGACTGCCCTGTGGCTCGCGCAGACCCTTTTTCCTCGGGCGGAGGGCAATGCCTTGCGGGTGCCGCCTGTC
>JAFMSB010000402.1 GCA_017353815.1 Methylocapsa sp.
AAAAACCGATCAATCTTACAGGCTTGTGGCGAAGCGGCTGTTTCCGCCTTGTAAGATTTTTTGTGGCAATCGGACAAAAATGTTTCACGTGAAACATTTTTTGAATGATTCTAAACTGCAAAAAGCTACCTCGATGTGGGATATGCGCCCGCCTCTTGCCATCGCCGAATGCCTATGTTGCGTCCGGCCCGCTGCATCAACGAGGGTAAACTCTGCTGCCTTTCCCACGGGAAGTATGCCGTCAGGCTCGCGCCGGTTGACAGGCCCCTGCTCTTTCCGCAAGAGATTCGGGCGTTAAGCTGCGCCCAGCCGGGGCCGGTGCGAGCGCGAATCGCTCATGCTCGTAAATCTGTCAATCCGCGACATCGTCCTGATCGACAAGCTCGATCTCGAGTTTGGGACCGGCCTCACGATTTTGACCGGCGAGACGGGGGCGGGCAAATCCATCCTTCTCGATGGATTGTCGCTGGCTCTTGGGGCGCGGGGGGAGGCGGGCCTTGTTCGCCACGGCGCGGAACAGGGGCAAGTGACGGCAGCTTTCGAGCTTGGGCCGGATCATCCCGCCATTGCCGCGGCAAAGGCACAGGATAATGACGCAGGCGCCAGCCTGATCCTGCGGCGGGTGCAATTGGCGGATGGCCGCAGCAGGGCTTTTGTGAACGGCCAAAGGGTCACCGCCCAGGCGCTGAGTCAGATCGCGCGCGAGCTTGTCGAAATTCACGGCCAGCACGACGACCGTGCGCTCCTTAATCCTGATACCCATCGCGGGCTTCTCGATGCCTTTGGCGGCCTGAGCGCTATCGCTTGCGATGTGCGCGCGGCCTTTGCGCGTCTGAGCGATCTCAAGGCCGAGTGCGTGCGCGAAAAGGCCCGGCTTGAGGCCGTGCGCGGCGAGGCCGAATACCTGCGCCATGCGGCTGCCGAGCTGACAGAACTCGCCGCTCAGCCGGGCGAAGAAGAATCGCTTGCCTCGCGCCGCGCTCTATTAATGCAGGCGGAAAAGGTTTCCGCCGAACTGTGCGAGATTCATGCTGCGGTAAGAGGCGAGCGTTCGCCGCTGCCTGCCCTGGCGGGCGCGCTCCGCAGGCTCGAGCGCCGCAAGCCTCAGGCGCCTGATTTGATTGCGCCCGCGGCCGAAGCGCTGGATGCGGCTCTCGACGCGCTCGAGGCAGCGGGCCAAGCCCTCGATCAGGCGGTGCGCGATGCCGAATTCGATCCGCGCGAATTGGAACGCAACGAGGAGCGGCTTTTTGCCCTGCGCGCCGCGGGCCGCAAATATGGCGTTGCTCCGGGCGCGCTTGCCGCAAAACGCGAAAAATTCGCCGCCGATCTTGCCCTGCTCGATGCGGGCGAACTGCGGCTCGATGTGCTTGCGCGCGAAGCCGGGGCCGCGGAACGCGCCTACCGCTCGGCAGCGCAAGAACTTTCCGGCGCGCGGAAGGATGCCGCCCGGCGTCTCGATGCTGCCGTTGCCGCGGAGCTTGGCCCGCTCAAACTTGAGGGGGCGACGTTTATGACGGGGTTTGGGACCGGGGCAGACGGCCCCGGTGGCTATGATCAGGTAGAATTCTGGGTGCAGACAAATCCGGGAACGAAACCTGGCCCTTTGATGAAGATCGCCTCGGGCGGCGAGCTTGCCCGCTTCATGCTGGCTCTCAAGGTTGTTCTTGCCGACCGGGGTTCGGCGCCAACGCTCGTCTTTGACGAGATCGATGCCGGCGCGGGCGGCGCGGTTGCCGATGCCATCGGCCGGCGGCTTGCGCGGCTTGCCTCGCGCGTGCAGGTGCTTGCCGTAACGCATGCGCCGCAGGTCGCGGCGCGCGCTTGCGATCATTTCCGCATCATAAAGGATAAAGCTGGCCAAGGGGACAGAGTGGCGACCCGCGTAACTGTTCTTGGCAGCGAGGCGCGCCGCGAAGAGATCGCGCGCATGCTGGCAGGCGCAAAGATCACCGCCGAAGCGCGGGCCGCCGCCGCCCGCCTCCTCATGGGCGCGCGGTAAGCACCGGCTTTGCGCAACATTCGCAGCATGCATTTGCTCCCCCGCAGCCCAATCCAGCGCAGCCTGCTCGATACCGATTTCTACAAACTTCTGATGCTGCAAATGATCTGGCGGGTTAAGCCCGCGGTGCATGTGGCCTTTGCCGTCATAAACCGCACGCCGGAGCGAAGGCTCGCCGACAGGATCTCAGAGAACGAGCTTGCCGCGGAGCTCGACCATGCGCGCACCCTGCGGTTTCAAAGGGC